>JAJQBV010000088.1:0-8293 GCA_021203115.1 Clostridiales bacterium
CCGGCAGAAGCTCCTGTGTATCCTTCACCAGTGTCACACTCTCATCGGCGCAGACCTTTGCCCACTCCCGATGCTGTGCGCAGCTGATACAGGATAACGCTTCCTCAGGCGGAACAAGCGTCCCCTCCGCCTGCTTCTCCGGCAACTGCATCGCCGCCTTCATGGCGAGGATGCGCGTCACCGCCTCGTCGATGCGCTCCCCGGTCAGCCTCCCGTCCGCCAGCGCATCCCGCACTGACTGATAATCCTCCCGGATATCCTTGTTGAACAAAATCATATCGCATCCGGCCGCCAGCGCCGCCGGGATAGCCTCCTTCCGCGGCATGGCTGCGGCAAATCCCACCATCGGCGTCGCATCGGTCACGATCACGCCGTTGAATCCCAGCTTCCCGCGGAGCAGTCCGTTCAGCAATTCGGTGGACAGCACCGCCGGCAGAATCTCCTCATCCGCAAGCGCCGGATTGAAATACCTGCTGTAGGCCGGCTGCAGGATATGCCCCACCATGACGGAGAGGGCTCCCGCATCCACAACCGATTGCCAGATCCTCCCGTAAGAATCATCCCACTCCTCCACGGACAGACTGTTGACGGAGGACAACAGGTGCTGGTCGCGCCCGTCCACACCGTCACCCGGAAAATGCTTGACCGCAGCGGCTACGCCATACTCCAAGAGCCCCCGCATCTGCTCGCGGACAAAAGAAATCACCCGCTCCCGATCGCTTCCGAATGTCCGCACATTCATGATCGGGTTGCGAAAATTCAGGTCAAGGTCGCAGATCGGCGAAAAGGCCCAGTTGCAGCCGACCGCCTGTGCCTCCCTTCCGGAAACCGCTCCCAGCCGATACGCATTTTCAGCCCGGTCTGTCGCAGCCACGCCCATCGGGCGGGCAAAGTAGGTTCCGTCCGCACAGATCCCGTTTCCTCCGGACTCCAGATTCGCCGCAAGCAGCATGGGAATGCGGGAGTGCTCCTGTAAAAATTTATGCACGCTCCTCACCTGCGCCGCGGGCATCGGACGGTACAGCATCGCGCCCGGCTGAAACTCCTCCAGAAAATCCAGGAGAAATTTTTCCTCCGCATTTCCGCCGATCGGGCAGAACAACTGTCCGATTTTTTCCTCCATACTCATGGAATCCAGCGTTCGATTTACCCAGTCAATCTCTGTTTCTATCAGAAAATAAGGGTTTGATTTCAGTTCCACCATCACTTTCGTCTCCCTGTATGCTCTATCACAATGCCTCAATCCGCAGGGCAGCCGTTCCCTGCTGCTCTTTGGCCGTCACGGTAACGTCCACCGCGCGGCTGCCGGTTCGCTTTAAAATCAAAAGCGCTCTGCCGTAAAAGGTCTCCGTCGTATCCGTGATATAGTTATATACCGGCTTCGGATTGCCGCTGCCGAATCCGAGAAGCACCGCATCGCCGTCAACCCGTGCCTGCAGCGTCAATTTCTCCGCATCGCAGACGAGCCCGTCGGCATCCACTGCCGCGATATCCACATAGATCAATGTCTCATCGTCCGCTGACACCTCCTCGGCCGTCAGTCTGAGCTGCGCCGCCGCGCCCGCTGTCTTCAGATCCATGCTGCCGATCTCCGCGCCGTTTTCGTAAGCTACGGCGCATAGAGTCCCCGGCGCATAGACGGTTTCAAAGAGCGTGCGGTATCCCGCCGTCTCTCCGGCCGGTTTGCGTCCAAGAGACACCCCGTTGGCAAACAGCTCCACCTCGTCGCCCGGCGCATAGACTTCCACGATCACCGGTTTCCCCTCGCATCCGGGATAGGTCCATGAAGAATGATTGTCGCTGATCACCCAGACGGTATGTTTTTCATCCTGCCCGTAGCGGTACGGATTCTGCACCGTGATATAAGGATCCTTCCGCAGTCCGAAGACCACCTCCCGGAAATAGGAGTTCGGCCGCCGGAATCCGGTAAGATCAAAATCACCGCAGTAGGCGAGCTGGCAAGGGAACTGCGCCCCGAAGCCGCCCTCGCCGGGAGCGTAAGCCACCACGCCGACGCCGGCCTCCCCGATATAATCCCATCCGGTCCATGTGAAGTCACCGATGACATGAGGAAGCCGTTTCACAAGTCCCCAGTTGCGGGCGATCTCCGGCGGATAAGTCTCACTTCCCACGATCACGCGGTTCGGATAAGCCGCCCCGTCCGGCTCATACCGCGCAGTCATGTAATTGTAGCCCGCGATATCCGTACGCGAACAGGCCATCTCCAGCCGCTGTGTGATCGCCGGATGCGTGACGATCTGATCCAGATGGTCATCCATGACGGACATGAAATCATTGACATTCGCACCCTCGTCCACCTCGCCGGACGCAGCCATCGCTTCCTGCAGATCCGCCATGATCTGCCCGACGCAATCCCCCGCGGCAAAAATCCCATTAATCGATGCCAGCGTAAAGCGTCCGGAATCCAACGACCGGATTTTGTCCGAAATCTGCCCGCAGAGATCAGCTCCCAGATCCGTCCCGATCTCCGGAATCTCGTTCCCGCCAGAGTACAAAATCACCGAGGGATGGTTATAATCCTTTCGCACCATGGCCTCCACGTCTGTCTCCCACCACCGGTCGAAGAAAAGCGCATAATCGTTATCGGACTTACTTCTGGTCCACATATCAAAGGTCTCATCCATGACATAGACCCCCAGAGCATCACAGGCGCGCAGCAGCGCCGGCGCCGCCGGGTGATGAGATATACGGATCGCGTTAAATCCCGCCGCTTTCAGGCGGCTGATCTGACGGTACTGTGCCGCCTCATAGGTGGCTGCGCCCAACAGACCGCTGTCGTGGTGGATGCACGCGCCGCGCAGTTTGACGGTTTTCCCGTTGACACAAAGCCCTCGCTTCGCATCAAGTGACAGCGTGCGGATGCCGAAAGCCGTCTCGCTCTCGTCCAACAGAACTTCTCCCTCATAGATTCGGGATACACAACTATAAAGATACGGGGAATCCTCAGACCACGCATGGGGGTTCTTCACGGCAATACGCTGTGTAATCTTCCGCTCTGTCCCCTCATAGACAGAAAGGTACGCCGTATCTGCTGCCACAGTCTCCCCATCCACATCCAGAACCGCTGTCTCCAGACGCAGGGGAACTTTTTGGTATCTGCGGTTTCTGATCTCTGTCCGAACCGTTAAAACGGCCAATTGCTCAGTGAGAGATTCTGTGGATATCTGCACACCCTCCGGCTCCGCATACACCGTATCGGAGACCAGCAGGTAGACATCCCGGTAAATGCCGCTGCCGGAATACCACCGGCTGTTTGCCATCCCGGAGTTTTTCACCAGAACACGGATCTCATTGTCCCGCCCGTAGCGCAAATGATCGTTCAGCTTTACATAAAATCCGGTATATCCGTAGGGACACTTCGCCGCTAGCTGCTCGTTGACATAAACCATGGCGTTCATATAAACGCCCTCAAACTTCAGCATCACAGTTTTGTCCCGGTATTCCTCCGGGGCAAAAAGCGTCTTCGCATAAGTATAGACATCTCCGTCCCGATATCCCGTATTCCCGCCGTTCGGGCTGTCCGCCCGCTCCGGAGTCTCCAGCATCGCATCGTGCGGCAGATCAATCTCCCTCGCAATCTCCGGAATATTCCATACCAGAGCAAATGCCCCCTTATCCGGCCAGAATTTCCAGCCCTTGTTCCATTTTACTTCCCTCATCGTACACCTCTGACTTTTATTTATTTCTGATAACTATACTATAAATCGTCCGATTTTTACAACAGATCCTCTTTCAGAACAAAAAACGACGCTTTTTTATAGCGGACCCGGCAGAGACGCGGCGCGATCGGATCCATCTCGATATAGGGATGGTTCAGTTTCTCCTCCACAACCGGATGTCCTGCCAGTATGGACTCGTCCAGCCCGATGAAATCCTCAATGTACTCTTTGGCGAGCAGCGCGCCGTTGTGTCCCGGACAGCAAAAATCAAAATCGTTCCCCCTCGCCAGAAGCTTTTCCATATTCGCTTTATGGCGTGCGATTTTTTTCGGGAAATCATGGGGATGCGCTTCATCCGTTGCAATGGGGTACATCAGAACCTGTGTGGATTCCAGTTCATCGCCGCAGAACAACAGGCGATGGGAGGCATCCAGAAACGCCAGGCTGCTGTTTGAGTGAGCGGAGATATCAAAAACTCCCAGCACACGGCCGCCCAAATCAATGGTATCCCCCTCTTTCAGATAAACTTTCTGATAATCCGGAAACGGCAGACTGCCGTAGTCCACAAGCCGGTCATCCCTCGTAGCCTCAAAATCCATACGGTAATCCTCATGCAGATATACTTTTTCAAAAAATCCGTTGCCGCCGGAGTGGTCGAGATGCCCGTGCGTGTCCGCCGCAAAGACCGGTTTGTCGGTCAGCTTCTCACAGTAAGCCTTCAAGTCGCCCAGCCCATAAGCCGTATCGATGAGGAGTGCCGAATTCTCGCCCTCCAGCAGATACATATACAGGCTGCCGCCCAGTCCGGTAATGATCCATGTGTGCTCATCATACTTCCAGTTTACAAAGGTTCCGAAAATCTCCTGCGGTGTCGGTTCCTTTCCCATACATCCCATCCTCCTTATTCTGATTGATACATATTATAAACTAATCCCAAAAACTCAGTGCATAAATTTTTTCCGCCACCGCATTAACCTGCGCCGGGTCGAGGCCGAGAAATGCCATGTTCGCAAGCTCCGCAAATGTACAAGCGGTATTTTCCCGGTCGCCGCCCGCGATCATTCCGTAAACGATCGGCAGCTCCTCCCTCAGAATTTCCATCGCCCGTTCATCACCTGCCAACTGCGCAATCCGCGTATCCGGTCCGTAGGGGAAGCGATAGTCCCGCGTCGGCGTGTAGGAAAACTCATACACACCGGCAGGCAGAAGGATTGTTCCGTTTCGGACGATCCGCTCTCCCGCATTCATCGTTCCATTTTCTCCGCCGCAATCTGGAAGAACCACCTCGGCCTCACAGCCAAAGGGAACCTCAACCTTCATCCGGAACGTTCCGTCCTCCCGGATCTCCCACTCTGAACCATAGCGTCCGCTGACGGAATCATAGCTGCACCGGACATGTCCCAGACGGATATCCGGAACCGGCGCGATCTTTACCTTTCCGAAACCCGGCGCAAGCGGACGGATCCCGGCCATATATTCATAGAAAAACTCTGCCACAGAGCCGTAGGAATAATGATTCAGCGAATTCATCCCCGCAGGGTGCATTGTCCCGTCCGGCAGGACCGAGTTCCACCGTTCCCAGATCGTCGTCGCGCCCAGATTGACCGCGTACAGCCAACCGGGAAATCCCTCATAAAAAAGAAAGTCATACGCCAGATTCGCCATCCCGTTCTGCGCCAACGTCACGCACAAAAGCGGCGCCCCGACAAATCCGCAGCGAATCTGATAACAGTCTTTCTTCAATCTCGCAAGAAACTGTTCCTTCAGCTTGTTCAGATCCCGATAGAGTCCGAACTGCATCGCGACGAGATAGGCCGCCTGTGTGTCCACGGAAAGTCTGCCGGACGGTGTAAAATTCATCCAACACCGCCTCGCGGATTTCGTCCGCCAGCTTTGCGTATTCTGCCTCATCCTCCGTCTTTCCGAGACGGTGCGCCATCCCGGCCGCGATCTGCGCGGAGCGGAAATAATAGACACTCCCGATATAGTCGTCATCCGTAGAGCCCTTAAAGCTCTCCTCCGTGACACCGTCCAGTGCCAACCAGTCTCCGAACTGAAACCCCGGCCGGAACAACCGCTCATCCCCGGTCTGCACATCGACCCGCCGCATGTACTCCACCCAGTCCCGCATCAGTGGATAATAGGTCTCCATATCGGAGAGATCACCATAGAATTGATACAGCGTCTCCGGAATCAGCGTCGCAGCGTCTCCCCAGACGCTCGTCGCGCCGCCGAAATCACCCTTCGACGGAATATAATTTGGCACACCGCCGCCGGCTCTCATCTGTTCACTCCGCAGATCCCGCAGGAACTTCCGGTAAAACGCCCGCGTGTCCATATGCCATGAGGCAGTCGGCGCGAAAATCTGCGCGTCCCCGGTCCATCCGAGCCGCTCATTCCGCTGCGGACAATCCGTCGGCATATCGATAAAATTGGACCGGAGCCCCCACAGGCAGTTCTGATAGAGACGATTGATTTTCTCATTCCCGGTTGTCAGGTATCCGATCCGATCCAGATCGGAGCAGAGAACCCGTGAACAAAGATCCTCCTTGCTCAATTCGCCCGGCCACCCTGTCACACGCAGATAGCGGTACCCGAAATATGTGAAGTGCGGGCGCACCCGCTCCTTCCTCCCGTCGGAAATATAGGTAAACCTCGACTCCGCCTCACGATAATTCCCGTGATAAAAATTCCCGTCCTGCAGAATCTCCGCGCACTCAAAGGTCACCTCGGTTCCGGCCGGAAAATCCGCCGTAAACTCCATAAACCCCGCGTGATTCTGGCCGAAATCGACCACTGTCTCCCCGGCAGGGGTGACAAGAATCTCCTGCGGGTACAGTGTCTCCACAACCGTTACCGGCAGACTGTACCGCTCCGTCAGCTTTCCCGGCTCCTCCGCGATCTCCGCCGGCCGCAGCGGATTTTTCTTCCGCGCCCAGAGCAGACGGTTGAATGTTTCCCCGAAATAGATACCGCTCTCCTCAATGTCGCTTCCGCGATACTGCCATGTGTCATCGGTCGCGATGACTGCGGTATGCCCGTCTGCATACAGCAGGTGAAGCTCCGCAATCACCTGCATCCGGTCTCCGAACAGGCAATCCTTCATCTGAAGGCCGAAAACGCCCATATACCAGCCTTTTCCCAGATATATTTCTATTTTGTTTTCTTTTTTTATCATCTCAGTGACATCAAAAGTCTGATACTGATACGACTCCGAATAGTCATTGATGTAAGGGGTCAGGTACTCCTCCCCCGTTTTTTCTCCGTTAATATAGGTCTCACAAAGGCCAAGGCCGCAGACATAGAGCCGGGCCTGCGAGACCTCCCCGTCCGCCGCGAATGTTTTCTCAAAAACCGGGTGAAAGGCATCCTCCCGCTTCGCCGCGATCCACTGCGCCGTCCATGGTTCCGACATCTTTCCGCTCTCAAAGGAGGCCGTCTCGCTCACCGCCGTCTCCCCATTGTCCCCGGTCACGGTCACACGCCAATAGCAGGCTCTCCGCGGCTGTGTTTCCACTGCAATCGTCGTTCCCGCGCAGGAGAGATCCGCGCCCTCCCTGACGGCGAGAATCCCCGAAAAATCAGGATTGTCGGAGACCTCAACCTTTGCATAGCTTTGCCTTTTCGCCTCCGTACTGCGCACTTTCCATGAAAAGCTCAGCTTCTCACAGGAAAACCCCATCGGCTCCCTGATTCCGTTTACTTTCAGGTCTGTTATGTTCATCTGCTGACTCCCCGCCTTCCGGCGTTCGCATTTCTTTGAAAGAGCCACCGCATCTGTGTCTATGCGGTGGCTCTGTAATCACCATACCCGGTTCATTCTTCTAAAGAGGGGTTCTGTCATTTCGCTGCCCGCGCAGCCTTCGCTTTTTCCATCTTCTCATGGAACATCTTCTGCTCCATAAGGAGGTAAGAGTTAGAGGTATAAATCAGGAAGACCATAACGACCAGACCGTTGATCACGGTCATCATGGAGGAACTGCATCCCAGCCATGTCAGCCCCGATGTCAGAAACGCCTGAGAAACCGCTCCGATAAAGATTCCGATTGGCCTCGGACAATACTTTGCAATCGCTCCGCCGATAAACATCGGAAGGAAGGCTGTCATAAAATAGGAGGAGCTGGACAGTCCCGTCTCCGGCGACACGGTGCCGTACTTACTGATATAGACACAGGCCGCGACACCCAGAAGCGCTCCGGCGATGATATAACAAATCACCGCGTTTTTCTTCTCATTGATACCCACATCGGTGGAGATCTTCTGGCCGCTGGCCAGAGAGTTCCGGTTATAGCCGAACTTTGTGTGATCCCAGATGATTACCATAACCACCAGAACTACAACAATCAGAATCAGCGCACCGGGCATCTTGGAGAAGACCAGCATGTTGCTCTTTCCGACTAGCTTCACGCCCTTGGCCTTGTTGTACATAAAGCCGAGTGCCTCATAGATCATGGCCAGACCGAGAGAGACAACCATCGGAGGCAGGCCGAGACTCACATATACAAGTCCGGACACCAGTCCGATGATCGCTCCGATCAGCAGTGTGATTACCGGCAGACCCATGGCGCCCATTTCATGCTCCTTGGCTATGTTGCCGCCTAGGTTTATGGAAA
>JAJQBV010000088.1:8303-12077 GCA_021203115.1 Clostridiales bacterium
GAACCGCCCGCTGGTCAGGTTGATGGACATCTCCAGCGCGATCAGGCCGGAGTACACCGGTGTACAATATTGTCTGCAGATCAGCCCCCACACCGAATCCCGCGTTTCCCGTCACATTACACATAATAAAGAAGAACAGGTACACGATCACCGGAATCAAGAGACTCATCACGATGTTTTTCCCGATTTTTGCTATTTTCCCACTCATAGTTTACCCTCTTTAAAATACCAGATTTGACGTTGCTTTACAGTTTACTGGATAGCGGAAATTGCGCCTTCCGCATCAATCGATGAATAGTAGTCATAGATATCATCAAATGTGATATCCCCGTTCAGGCCGGCAAACATATTGGCCAGGTCCTCTGCGGTGACAAAGAAGTTTCCGGCGTCATGATACTCATAGATTGCATTGAATGTATCCGCATCGGTTACCGTCCAGCGCTGGGTCAGGATCTTGCCCGCTTTGCCGTCATCTGTGCGCGTCACATCGCCGTAACTGGTCACGGCGTTCACAATCTGAACGATCGCGTTCGCAAACACCACTTCCTCGCAGTCATACACGATGCAGGTGACCAGTCCGGAATTCACAGCGTCATAGTAGGTGTCGTTGGTCTCGCCGATGGTCGCTACGCTGATGCTGTCGGATTTTCCTGCATCTGCGATGGGCTGGAAGAGGCTCGCCGCGTTAAAGGATGCCGCCACGCCGTCATAATCGCTTGCAAGCATCTTGCCGACCGCTGATGTGAAGTCGTCCGTTCCAGGCCATCCCTCAACAATGTCCTCATCCTCGTTAAATGTGATCTCATAACCATCTGCCTGCGCAGCTTCGATACCTGCGACAAATCCGGACTGACGGTCAATAAACATCTGAACACCGAAGGATACGCCGCCGTTGCAGTAGAATACATGGGTCACTCCCTGCTCTGCAAGGCTGTAAGCCATCTGATAACCGCCCAGATAGTCGCCGTTCTCTGTGGAGCTCTCATCCTCGATGAAAGTATAGGTTCCTACATAGAGATCTTCATCTGCGAAATCATCATAATACTGCTCTGTGCCCCAGTAGTACATTCCCTGATCAATGGTTTGCTGCATCGCTTCCGCACCGGAAACATTGTAATAACCCATGATCGCATCGCAGCCTGCGGATGCGCAGGAGCTGATGAAGTCCAGCTCGCCCTCGGAGTTCTCAATACTCTCGGAATACATAAAGGAAATGTTGAAATTCTCCTCCACATAATCGAAGTACTCCTGCAGCGCCAGGAACTGCTCGTCCGTGGTGTCATACACTTCAACGCCGATGGTCACGCCCTCCTCCGGCCATGTGCCGTCCAGAGTAACGGAAGTCTCCGCCTCTGAGGTGTCCTCCGCCTCAGCAGTCTCCTCCGCCGCGCTGGTCGTGTCATCTGTCGCGGCTGCAGAGTCTGAACTGCTGCCTGAACCGCAGCCTGCCAGTAATGCCGCACCCATCGCTCCGCAAAGTGCAATTGCTAAAAATCTTTTTTTCATGTTATCCTCCTTCTAAATAAGATAAAATTTATATAGAAATCCGCAGCCTATCTCGGCAGCAGCTTTCCTCTGTAACTGAAACTGGAAATGAAAACCACAACGATAAAGACAACGCCGCGGCAAACCTGAATCTGCCCGGTAGTCAGCCCCATAATGGTGAGGCCGCTGTTTAACACCGTAATCGTCGCCGCACCCAGAAGACCGGCGCTGATCTTGGATTTCGGACCGCCGGAAAGGGGCATGCCGCCCAGAACCAGCGCAACCATGACATCATTTCCCACGCTGCTCGCCGTTGTGCCTCCGACGGTACGGGTGCGCAGCAGAATCACGAACGCCGCAATGGCGACTCCGACAGAGCTGATCAGAAACGCAGTGATTGTCGTTTTCTTTGTGTCAATGCCGCTCTGTCTGGCGGAGATGATATTGCCGCCCATATTCTTGATCCGAACGCCGATCGAGGTGAAGTTAAACAGCACCAGACATATAACGAAAAACACCGCCAGAAAGATCACATTCACAATGGACATCTGTGAGAAACTGAGCGTCGGAATTTCCTTCACCGCATCGGAAAGGTAAATCGTAGACTCACTGCCCATTATGACCAGCACGACCGCGGAGATAACCGATCCCAAAACAATGGTGAAGATGAAAAACGGTACATTCACCGTCGCCGCGAAAATACCCTTCACCAGTCCGAAGACCAGCGCGACGGCCAGAATCGCGATTGCCGCCACAAAAATATTGCCTGTCCCGATAGCGACATATCCGCCGATCACCGCGGCAAAACAGATACAGCCGCTCAGGGACATATCAAAATATCCGGCGCCGAAGACAAAGACCGCACCGATCGTCGCCAGCGCTGTCACAATCACAGAGTTGCTCATCGTCTGAAGGTTCGTCACGGAGAGCAGCGCGCCCTTGGTCAATGCCGTAAAAATAAGGACCACCGCAATCAGACCGGCATAGGGAGCAATGTTTCCAATTAATTTTGCATCTACTTTTCCTGTTTTCTTATCCATCCTGTCTTTCCTCCCCTGCTTATATCATTACGTCGATGATGGCGTTTTCACTCAGATCTTCGCTCCGCATGAACTCGCCCGCGAGCTCGCCGTCCTTTAAAATCAGCAGGCGGTCGCTCATGCCGATCAGCTCCGGCATTTCCTCGGAGATCATAACGATGGACTTCCCTGCCTTCCTCATCTCATCAATGAGATGATACATGGCAGCCTTGACGCCAATATCCACACCGCGAGTCGGACAGTCGAGAATGAGAATATCGCAGTCTCTTCCGATCCACTTGCCGAATACAACCTTCTGTTTGTTTCCTCCGGAGAGATACTGGACATCCTGCGTGATCGACGCGCACTTGATACTCAGGGCGTCCTTCTGTTTATTCACATAATCTTTGCAATCCTTCGGCATGAGGAAAAATCCCTTCTGGATCTTGTCATACCCTGCTGCCAGAATGTTGTCCTGAATGCTCTCGGTCAGAACCAATGCCTCCTGATCACGGTTCTTGGAGACATATCCGTACCCGAGAAGAAGTGCCTGTCGGGGCTTTGAGATCACCTGCCCGCTTTTTACATCCGTCACGGAACCCTCTAATATTTTTTCCTCTCCGAACAGCGCCCGTCCCAGCTCATGCATGCCGCAGTGGGAAAGCCCGCCGATTCCGAGGACTTCGCCCTTGTGCAGCTCCATCGAGAAATTCATCAGCATTCCCGTTCCGGTCGTGACATTATCCACCTTCACAACCACCTCATCGCTGACGGGTGTGCCGTAATCGCTGCGATAGTAATCTCCGCTCATCTCACGGCCGACCATATGCCGCTTGATGTCATTCTCGTTCATCTCGTCCTTTGTCATGGTCGTGATCAGCTTGCCGTCCCGGAGAACCGTCAGCGTATCACAGGTCTCCATCAGCTCATCCAGATCATGGGAAATGAAAACAACCGCTTTATTCTCATCCCGCATCCTGCGCATAATCCCGTAGATGATATCGCGCCCCTTCTGGGACAGCGCCGTGGTCGTCTCATCCACCACCAGCATCTCCGGATTGTTATAGACCGTCTTCGCGATCTCAACCAGCTTGCGATCCTGCATATCCAGCGCATCGATCGGCATCGCCGGATCCACACCCTCAAACCCGATGGCGTCCAGCGCTTTTTTCGCCTCCGCATTCATTTTCTTTCGATTGACCAGACCGCCCTTCGCGAACTTGTCCTCGCTGCCGAGAAAAATATTCTGCGCGACCGTGATTCCGGATAC
>JAJQBV010000088.1:12087-18363 GCA_021203115.1 Clostridiales bacterium
CCCCTGCTCCTGCACGATCATGCCGATCCCGGCAGCAGCCCCGGCAATCATTGTGGCCGGCTTATGAGGCTGTCCCTTAAAAAACATCTCCCCGCTCGTGGCCGGCTGCATTCCCGCCGCAATGGAAGTGATGGTCGATTTTCCGGAACCGTTCTCACCGATCAGGCCGGTGATCTCTCCGCGATAAACCTTGAAATCCACTTCATCCAGCGCAATCGTCGGGCCAAAGTGCTTGGACAGCTTTCTGGCTTCAAACAGTAATTCCCTTTCCATGTTCCCTCTCCTCGTATTGAAAGATTACTTTTTTGTAACTGACTGAAATTTTACCAATAATATGCATTCCTTTCATCCTCTCCTTATGCTTTTTTTACAACAAAAAATAATTTGTTTTTTCTCTCTCATTCTTTCCATGTGATTTTTTTGTACAATTTCCCGCTATAATTCTTTGTTTTTTGGACATAATGGCATTTTCCTCTTTTTTCGTTCGGGATACTATGTTAAAATAAGAACAATATTGAAAGAAAGAAGGCGAAAAAATGACCTCTGATTACACCAGCAGCCCCTCCGGCCTGCCCTTTGTGCAGAAAGTATACGGCAATTTCACACCGGAGCTCCAATGGTCGCAAAACATGATGATCAGTTTTGTCCTGCGGGGTTCTCTGGATCTCCGCTACAATTCCCGCACACGGCACTTTAACGTGCATGATATTTTTTTCATCCTTCCGTTTGAAACTCTGTCCGTCATCACCTCCACTCCGGACGCCATGCTGCTGACTCTGACCGTGGAGGCCGATTATATCCGAAACCTTGTTCCGGATTTTTCCTCCCTCTCCCTGCGGCAGCACCATATCGGGAAGGATCTTGGCGACCCTGTCTACTACGGATTCTGCCGCAACTTTGCCTCTGTCGTGTTCCACAACATGAACCAGACATCCACCTCCAAGTTCCAGATGCTGAAAGCGCTTTCCGACATGCTGATCACCATTCTGGAGAATTTTACAATGAAATCCGCAACTCCGGCTGCCGCAGATTACACAGCCTCCCGGATCAATGATATTCTGACCTACATCAACAACCACTATAAGGAAAAAATCGCGGTTCGGGATATTGCCCGCCACCTCGGCATCCACCCGCAGTATTTTTCCAGTTTTTTCACCAAAAACTTTCATGTCGGGTTTGCGGAATATCTGGCTGCTTACCGTGTGAACGCCTCGCTGAACCGGCTTCTCTTTTCCAATGACAGTATTTTGAACATTGCGCTGGAAAACGGGTTTTCCAACCATAAAACCTACGGCTCCGCTTTTCAGAGACTCTATCACATGACACCCTCGGAATACCGCAAAAATTATCGAAAACGTTTCCTTTCAAACGATACCGAGCGTGAATCCGAGGAAAACGCGGATCCGGACTACAGTATATTTGACTACCTTCACCGCTTCCTGACGGAGGACACAGGCTCATCGCGCTTCTTCCGCACACAGACGCTCAGCTTCGACGCAGAAGACCTGCTTTCACACAGCCGGACGAAAAAACAGATCCGCTCCTATACCCTCGGCCGGGCAGTCGCCTGTCTCCGCCATGACCTGCAGGAACAGATCCGTCAGGCCAAGACTGACCTGAATATCGACTACTTCCGTGTCCGCGACATTTTCTCGGATTCGCTCTATGTCTACTATGAAAATGAAGAAAAAGAACCAATCTTTAACTGGCAGGCGCTGGACAATGCGTTTGACTTTATCCTCTCCACCGACGCGAAGCCTTTCCCTGAGATCGGATATATGCCGGAAAAGCTGGCCTCAAAAAAACAGTATGCCGGACTTCAGTTCTGCCCCAATGTCAGTGCGCCCAAATCCGCGGAAAAGTGGAAGAAGCTGGTAAAAAGCTTCCTCTTCCATTATATTTACCGCTATGGGATCGATGAGGTGTCAGAGTGGTACTTTGACTTCTGGACCTCGCCGGACCTGAATCTGAAAATGGCCTACTGGTACGAGACAATGGAGGATTTTTTTGAATTCTACCGGATTACATACGAAGTGTTCCGCGAGGTCAACCCGGCTCTCCGTCTCGGCACGCCGAACTTTTCCACGATATCCGGTTTTCCGTGGTATCATGCCTTTTTCCGATACTGCCGGGAGCATGACATCCACCCCGACTATGTCTCCTTCCACACCTATGGCTGCGATGTCATCACCGCGCTGCCGACCTCTCTGGGCCTCAATGATGTCGACGGCAGCAATTTTACCATCTCAAACCAGATGCAGGTGAGGGACTTTCTTTCCCGGCTGCAGGAAATCATGCGTGAGGAAGGCTTCGGCTCACTCGGCATTATCATCTCCGACTTCTGCCTGAACTTTATGCCTACGGATCTGACAAGGGACACCTGTTACATGACAGCCTATCTGGCCCACACAACCGTCCAGACATTGGAGCAGGTAGATATTCTGGGGCACTGGGCAATGTCCGATATCCACGAGGACGCCTACCCTACGGGAACCCTGTTCTACGGCGGTCCCGGCTTCATGAATTATCAGGGGTTGAAAAAGGCGTCCTACAACGCCATGGCGCTTCTCGGCCGCATGGGTGATATCGTTCTGGAGCGAGGGGAAAACTATCTTCTGGTCAAGCAGAAAAATGTCTGGCAGCTCTATATTTATAATCTGGCCCGGCTTGACACTTTCTACAGCAATATAGATAAAACCGCCATCGACAGTACCCACCGGTATAACATTTACCGCGATACGGAGGATCTGCATGCGAACATTATTCTCACCCTGCCCGCCGGTTCCTACTATATAAAGAAGTTTGAGGTAAACCGGACCTACGGGTCCGCCTATGACATCTGGGGTCAGATGGGATTTCCGGAAAATTTTTCCAAAGACATGGAAGATTATCTGAGAGAAAAAAGTGTCCCCCACATCACCTACTCGGTTCAGGATGTGGAGAACGCTCTGATATTGGATGAAATCATCCCGGCACACGGCCTGATGCTGCTGGAGATCTGGAAGGGGTAAGCCTCCGTTATTTAAACCTTCCGCAGCAGTTTTTATACTTTTTCCCGCTCCCGCACGGGCAGGGGTCGTTGGGATAAACCTTTTTCTCTGCGCGCTTCTTCGGCGCTTTCTGCAGGGATTCGTCCTTGTTCGTTCCGGTGACCTTTGCCACCTCCTCGCGCTCTACCTTCTGCTCCACACGGACATGGAAGAGAAGGCGGATCGTCTCCTCCTGCATATTCGCGATCATATCGTCAAACATATCGTAACCGGCCATCTTGTACTCCACCAGCGGGTCACGCTGGCCGTAAGCCTGCAGGCCGATGCCCTCGCGGAGAATCTCCATATCGTCGATGTGATCCATCCACTTCCGGTCAATGCTCTTTAAGAGGATGACGCGCTCCATCTCGCGGATCATATCCTCCTCCGGGAACTCTGCTTCCTTCGCCTCATAGAGCTTGACGGCCTTTTCCTTGAGCATATGCTTCAGCTCGTTTTTGCTCTTTCCGGCCACATCCTCCTCGCCGAGCGGCTCGATGGGGATAACGGGGATGAGAAGCTCGTTCATCTCCACCACATCCCAGGTCTTCCCGCCCTCGTCGTCATCGGAAAGGCAGGTATCCACGGTATTCTCCACGCGGTCCGTGATCATCTTGTAGATGACGCTGCGCATATTCTCTCCGTCCAGAACGCGGCGGCGCTCTCCGTAGATGATCTCGCGCTGGTCGTTCATCACCTGATCATACTCCAGCAGGTTTTTACGGATGCCGAAGTTATTGCTCTCGATCTTCTCCTGCGCTTTCTCAATCGCGCCGGAGAGCATCTTATGCTCGATCTGCTCCCCCTCCGGAACGCCCAGTGCGTTGAACATCGTGATCAGCTTTTCCGATCCGAAGAGGCGCATCAGGTCATCCTCCAGAGCAATGTAAAAACGGGATTCGCCGGGATCGCCCTGCCGACCGGAACGTCCGCGGAGCTGATTGTCAATCCGGCGGGACTCATGACGCTCCGTGCCGATGATCTTCAAGCCTCCGGCGGCCCTTGCCTCATCGTCCAGCTTGATATCCGTACCACGGCCAGCCATGTTGGTCGCGATCGTCACCGCGCCGTGAACGCCGGCCTGCGCGACGATCTCCGCCTCCAGCTCGTGGAACTTCGCGTTCAATACATTGTGCTGGATGCCCTCTTTGTTCAGCATCCGGCTCAGCAGCTCGGAGGTCTCGATCGTGATCGTGCCCACCAGAACCGGCTGGCCCTTCGCGTGCGTCTCCACAATCTCCTTCACGACAGCCTTAAACTTCTCATCCTTCGTCTTGTAAACGGCGTCCTGCAGATCCTTCCGGATGACCGGCTTATTGGTGGGAATCTCGATGACATCCATCCCGTAGATATCGCGGAACTCTTTCTCCTCGGTCAGCGCCGTACCGGTCATGCCGGCCTTTTTCGCAAATTTGTTAAAGAAATTCTGGAATGTGATGGTCGCCAGCGTCTTGCTCTCCCGCTTGACCTTCACATGCTCCTTCGCCTCAATGGCCTGGTGCAGACCATCCGAATAGCGTCGTCCCGGCATGATACGTCCGGTAAACTCGTCGACAATGAGAATCTGGTCATCCGCCACGACATAATCCTGATCCCGGTACATCAGGTTGTGGGCGCGCAGCGCCAGAATGATATTGTGCTGAATCTCCAGATTTTCCGCATCTGCCAGATTTTCAATCTTAAAGAAGCGCTCGACCTTTTCCACACCCTCCTGGGTCAGGTTGATGACTTTGTCCTTCTCATTTACGATAAAATCACCGGTCTCCTCAATCTCAATGCCCATAATGGCATCCATCTTGGAAAACTCCTGGCTGGCCTCGCCGCGGCGCATCTGTCGCGCCAAGATATCACAGGCCTCATAGAGCTTCGTCGACTTTCCGCTCTGGCCGGAGATGATCAACGGGGTTCTCGCCTCGTCGATCAGCACCGAGTCCACCTCATCGATGATCGCATAGTGGAGGTCTCTCTGCACCAGCTGCTCCTTGTAGATGACCATATTATCACGCAGATAATCAAATCCCAGCTCGTTGTTCGTCACATAGGTGATATCGCAGGCATACTGCTTCCGGCGCTCGTCATTCTCCATGCTGTTTAAAACCACGCCGACGGTCAGTCCGAGAAACTCATGCACCTTTCCCATCCACTCCGCGTCACGCTTTGCCAGATAATCATTGACCGTGACGATATGGACACCCTTGCCCTCCAGGGCATTCAGGTAAGCCGGGCAGGTGGATACCAGTGTCTTTCCTTCACCGGTCTTCATCTCGGAGATACGCCCCTGATGGAGGACGATGCCGCCGATCAGCTGCACACGGTAATGCTCCATGCCGAGGACACGCCGAGCCGCCTCACGGACTGCCGCAAATGCCTCCGGCAGAAGATCATCCAGCGTCTCCCCGTTCGCCAGCCGCTCCTTAAACGCCGGAGTCAGTGCGCGAAGTTCCTCGTCCGACTTCTCCACCATCTGCGGCCGCAGCGCCTCGATTTTATCCACGATCGGCTCAATCCGCTTTAGCTCACGCGCGCTGTGCGTCCCGAAAATTTTCTCTATCATACTCATATTGTAATGTCTCCTTGTTGTCCGTAACGGACGCTTTTCCCAGATATTGTACCACCATCTTTTTTCGGAGACAATACGCAAAGCAATGAACGAATTGTGAATATTTTGTAAAGGGCGACGAGTGCGCATGAGGGGTGGCGAGCCGTGAATCGTAACTTATAAATGAATTCCCTATCTCTAGTCCAGCTTTCGCACCGCGTCCCTCACCGGAAGGAGAAAGGACGGCGACACGGACAGCTCGTCAATGCCCATCTCGATAAAAGTCTTCGTCAGTGTCGTGTCCGCGCCGAGCTCGCCGCAGATGCCGACCCACGCGCCGCCCTTATGGCCGTTCTTGATCACCGTCTGAATGGACCGCAGAACCGCCGGATGGTGGGAATCATTGATGCTGTCCAGCTTTGCGTTCTGCCGGTCGATGGCCAGCGTATACTGAGTCAGATCATTGGTCCCGATGCTGAAAAAGTCCACTTCCCTTCCCAGCTCCTCGCTGATCCAGACCGCCGCCGGCGTCTCGATCATGATGCCGATCTCCACATCCTTATAGGCGATCCCCTCCGCAGAGAGCTCCGCCTTGACCTCCGCCAAGATCCGCTTGCACTCCAAAACCTCCTGAACGGAGATAATCATCGGAAACATGATGGAAATATTGCCGTAGGCACTGGCCCGCAGGAGCGCCCGAAGCTGCAT
>JAJQBV010000088.1:18373-26358 GCA_021203115.1 Clostridiales bacterium
CCGATCCAGACAGATCCGGATGGCGCTGTATCCCATGGCCGGATTGTCCTCCTTCTCCAGCCCGAAATAATCCACCTGCTTGTCAGCCCCGATGTCCAGCGTGCGCACCACGACCTTTTTCCCCGCCATGTTCTCCGCCACGGTCTTGTAAGCCTGAAACTGCTGCTCCTCCGTGGGGAAATCCTCCGACTCCAGATAGAGGAACTCGCTGCGGAAAAGGCCGATGCCCTCCCCGTCATTCTGCAGGACGGAAGCGACATCCTTCACACCCCCGATGTTGGCATAGAGATGAATTTTCCTCCCGCTCTTTGTGACGGTCTCCTTCCCTTTCAGCTCCTTTAAAAGCTCCTGCTTCTTCTCGTCATCCTGCATTTTTGCCGTCATCTTTTCCAGATATTCCGGTTCCGGATCAATCGTCACCTCGCCGGTATAGCCGTCCACAACGGCCGTCTTTCCCCTCCACGCATCCTGAATATCAATGCCGATGATGGCCGGGATATTCATGGTCCGGGCGAGGATCGCGGTGTGGGAGTTCGACGAGCCGTGGCGCGTGACAAACGCCAGAATCTTTGACTTGTCAAGCTGCACGGTCTCGCTGGGCGCCAAGTCGTCCGCCATCAGGATCACCGGCTCATCCAGGCTGCCCATATCGGTCTCCCTCCCGCAGAGGACGGAGATCAGCCGCTCTGAGATATCCTTTACATCCGCCGCGCGGGCCTTCATGTAGTCGTCGTCCATCTGTGCGAACATATTGGAAAAATTATCTCCCGTCGTCGCGACCGCATACTCCGCGTTCACCTTTTGTTCCGTGATGATGTGACAGATGGAATCCACAAAATCATCGTCCTCCATCATCATCATGTGAACCTCAAAGACCGCCGCATTGTCCTCGCCGACCTCTTTTACCGCCTTCTGGTAAATCCGGTTTAGCTGGCCGAGGGCGACGGTCTTCGCCGCCTCGAACCGCCGGATCTCCTGATCGGTATCTTCCACATGCTCCCACTTCACAGAATTCTCCTTCTTCTGATAGAGGAAAACCCGCCCGATCGCAATCTTACGAAAAATCGATTTGCCTGTGTATTGCTCCATTTTACTTCTCCTTGCTGAATTGATCAGAACACTTTTTACAGGTTTGCCTCAAGAAAAGCCTGAACACCGGCGGCAGCCGCGTCCTCATCCGTTCCCTCCGCAGTCACGGTGATCGTCATGCCCTTCTTCACGCCGAGGCTCATAACCATCATCAGCTTGCCCGCGTTCACCTTTCTGCCGTTGGATGTAATGGAAATCTCAGACTCATATTTCTTGACCTCCTTCACCAGCTCTCCGGCCGGACGTGCGTGAATCCCCAGTTCATCCTTGATCGTGTACTCAAATGTCTTCATTGTAATTTCCTCCTGTTTTTTTATTTATAATTCATTTCAAATTTCTGTCACCAATGTAACTTTACCGCTGTCCGCCCTGATCAGGTCAGTTGTTCCAACACCCACGCCGCATCTTCCGTGGTCTTCATTGTCTCCATCCGGTCCTCATCCTCCAGCATCGTGCAGATTTTTGCCAGCAGATCCAGATGCTCGTCACCGATGCCCGCGATACCGAAGACAAGCTGTGCCTTCTCCTCGCCGAAATCCACGCCCTCCGGGTACTGAAGAAAGACGATGCCGGTCTTTTTCACCTCACCCTTGGCCTGTGTCGTCCCATGGGGAATCGCAACGCCCATACCCATATAAGTCGTCGTGATTTTTTCGCGCTCCTGCATCGCATCCACATAGCTGTGATCCACATATCCGAGCTTCTCCAGCAGCTCACCGGCCGCTTGAATCGCCTCCTCCTTGCTCACCGGCTTCTGCCCGAGGCGAATCCCGTCCGCCACGATAACCGGAGGCTTCGCCTCCTGTGCAGGTTCCGCTGTCTCTGTCTGCGTCTCCGAAACCGTCTCGTCCGCAGCAGCTCCGGCTGTTTCCGGGAGCTCCGCCGTCTCCTGTGTCATCAAGCGCTCATACAGCGCGTCCAGCTTCGGGTCCGCAAGGAAATTCCCGATGGTGATCAGCTCCGCCTGCGGCGCGGACTTCATGGCGCGCTCCGCCAGCGTCTCCTGCACAACTGCGATATCACAGTCTGCGGGAATGGTATCCACAGAAGTATTTTTCACCGTGATATCCGGACGGATGTCCTTAATCCGGTTCCGGAATTTCGTCGCACCCATGGCGGAAGATCCCATGCCCGCATCACAGGCAAAAATGATCTTTTTCACATCGGTTGATTTCACTGTAACCGCGGAAACTGCTGCAGGAGCCGCCGCACCCTTCGACTCTGCCTTTCTCGCTGCGACCTCCTGCTGCGCCTCCTCCAGACTCTTGCTGCCCGCTCTGCGCACAAGGGGAGAAGCGATGGCAAAGGAAATGCCCGTGGCGATGCATGCGCCGATGATTACTTTGAACATATCCGAGGCAGGCGCCATCATCAGGTAGAGGATGATCGATCCGGGCGATGCCGGGCCCACCAGTCCGCAACCGGTGAGATTGAACCAGAAGATCGCTGCCATATTTCCCACAATCGGCGCGATAATCACAACCGGATTCATCAGGATATATGGGAAATAAATCTCGTGGATACCGCCGAGGAGATGGATGATTACCGCTCCCGGTGCGGAATCCTTTGTCTTTTTATCCTTGCAGAAAAACATGTATGCCAGCAGCACGCCGAGTCCGGGACCCGGGTTGGGCTCCAGCATATACATGATGGACTTTCCGGCCTCCGCCGCCTGCGCCGTCGCGATGGGTGTAAAAATGCCATGATTAATGGCGTTATTCAGAAACAGTACTTTCGCCGGTTCAATAAAGATTGCCACCAGCGGAAGCAGTCCGTGGTTTACCAGGATATTCACGCCGGCAGTCAGAACGGTCAGCACACCGGTCATGATCGGACCGATCACCACATATCCCAGCATGGCGAGAACCATACCGATCAGTCCCACGGAAAAGTTGTTGATCAGCATCTCAAAGCCGGCCGGCATGCGTCCTTCCATAAACTGGTCAAATTTCTTCACACAAAATCCTGCCAGCGGGCCCATGACCATAGCCGCCATCAGCATGGTGATGCTGGTATCGCTCATGATCGCGCCGACCACCGCAATCGATCCCGCAATCTGTCCCCTCTGCCCGCCGATCAGCTTGCCGCCGGTTCCGGCGATCAGGATCGGTATTAAATAAGAAAGAAGCGGGCTGACAATACTGTTAAATCCCTCGTTCGGAATCCAGCCGTTGTCTGTAAACAATGCCGCCAGAAAGCCAAAGGCAATCAGCGCCCCGATATTCGGCATTACCATTGCCGATAAAAACTTGCCAAAACTCTGTACTTTTGTTTTCATTTGAGTCATTCTCCCTGATTCTCTGATAATAAGCTCATCTATGGAGAATTGCCCGAACCGAGTCAAAAATTACAAAATCCTGACACCGTACTTTTCACATTCGGCCAGAAAATCTGCCGGCAGCTTTCCGTCCGATACGATGATATCCACATCCGCCAGTCCGCAGATGGAAAAGCTGCATTTTATACCGATTTTCGAAGAATCCATCAACACGACAACCTGCTCCGACTGGCGGATCGCCGTCTGCTTTAATATGGCTTCGTCACTGATGCCGCAGGAAAAACCTGACGATGCGTGATAACCGGTAATTCCTAAAAAAGTCTGGTCAAAATTTACCCTCTCCAACTCCCTGATCGCGGAAAACCCGAACACACTCTGGCTGTAACGATTCAGCATTCCCCCCGGAAGCATCACCGTCGGCACGGCCAGGTTGCAGAGCTCTGTCGCACAGCTCAAACCAGTCGTATAGATCAGATTCGACTGATCCGGAATACACCGGGCGAAAGTCGTCGTTGTGCTGCCGGAGTCCAGATATACCGTGGTGTCCGGACGCAGCAGCGTCACCGCCTTTTGTGCAATCGTCTGTTTTTCCGAAATATTCCGGACAGACTTCCGTTTCAGATAATCATCCGTTCCGATCACAACCTGTACGGACTTCGCTCCCCCGTGTACACGCAGAATCCGCCGTGCCTCATCCAGACATTTCAGATCTGTGCGGAGCGTCATCTCCGAGACATCGGGAAACGCCTCCTTGAGCTGCGCGAAACTGACGGTTCCGTTCTCATCGATCAATCGGGCAATCGCATTTCTGCGAATTTCCATAGTATCCATAAATCCCTCCTGTCTGTGTCCGGATCACACAGGCAGGAGATCCCGACACATTATTTCTCTATAAAGTTCTCAAATAAATATTCCTCTGCCTCCGGACACCAGAGTCCCTTGTTTGCATCTACAATGTCCGCAAGAGCAGTATACCGCGCATCATTCTGCGCCTCACCAACGCTTCGCAGATCGGTCAGCGCAGTGAGCGGCATAGTCAGATGTGTGTAGATCAGCTTCTTTCCGCCCGGAATCTTCGGAAGATTCAGCGTAGTATCCGCCGCCGCGTCCAGTCCTCCGATATGCGTCACCATGACAGCCGGGTTAATCCGCCCCGCCGCGGTCAGCTCCAGAGACTCAATCATATCTGCCGTGTTGCCGCCGGTAGTGCCCATGACATGAGTGGAATTATAATGTACATCATAAAAATTCATCTCGGCGCTGAACTGTTTATCCGTCGGTCCCGCGAAGAAATTCAGGCAGCCGTCCCGGCCGAGAATTGCGCTGGACTGTGTGACAACCGATGCTACCGGAGCATAGCAGAGTACATCATCATAGCCGGTGCCGCCGGAGATCGCCAGCAGCTCTTTCACCGGATCCTCGCAGTCGCCGGTGTTGATAAACCGAAGGTCAATCCCCTCCTTTGCGATCTCTGCAGGCGGGAACAACAGCGCCGCCCGATCCAGACGCTCCTGATTCAGATCTGTCACAATGACCATCGCCGGACGCCTGTCACAGTGCAGGGCATAGGTCAGAGCCCCAAGTCCCATCGGACCGGCTCCCGCCATGATGGCCAGCTTTCCGCCTTCGCGAATCCCCATCTCATGGGTGTAAACGCCCATCTGCGTATGGTACGCCGCGTGGAAGGCCCCAATGCTGCAGGACATCGGCTCCGCAAGGGAAGCCTCATAGTATGCGCGGCCCTTATACTCCAGAAGACATCCGAGCTCCATCACCTCTGCCGGAATCACGCAGTATGTCGTGTCCCCGCCGAAAAATTCATAGGAATACCCCGGGCTCCACATGGTTCCCTTATAGTTCAGTGCCGGCTGCAGCGTAAACTTCATGCCGGGCTGAAACGTTCCCTGATGATTCTTCCCGACTTTTACAATGTCGCCCGCAAACTCATGTCCCATGATGGCAGGATGCTCCGCCACATCCTCATGGACCCGCTTGTGCTCTGCTCCCAGAATCGCGCATTTGTAAGTAGACATGCAGATGCTGTCGGACACGACGCGAACCAGAATCTCATCCTCTGTGATCTCCGGCAGTTCGAACTCTTCCAGTCTCAGATCATTCGCTCCGTGAAGTCTCACACCTCTCGCTTTCATTTCGATAATCTCCTTTCCATGATAATAAAAGTATTTTTATTTTGCAAGAATTATAAGCGGTGAAGCACTACTTTATTTAAAAGCTTCTCGATCGACGCGTAATCTGCCGCCTGCGTACCGCTGCACATTACGTTGGCTGCACCTGTCGCCGTGGACAGCCGCGCTGCTTCGCTGAGGCTCATGCCTGCCTCCTCCGCCACGGCCATGGCCGCCACCACACTGTCACCGGCGCCGACTGTACTGCCTACCGGTACCTTCAGGCCCTCCGCATGGATCATCTCATCCGCCGTCACATACAGAGCCCCGTCTCCTCCCATGGAGACGACAACCTTTCGGATTCCATAGGTCTCCAGCATGTCCCGTGCCGCCGCACCCAACTCCTGCGGTGTCTTCATTTCTCTGCCGAAAAACGACGAGAGCTCATGGTGATTGGGCTTAATCAGATATGGAGAAGCCTTAAGTCCCTCCGCGAACTGCTCGCCGTCCGCGTCCAGAATAACCCTCACGCCTTTTGCGCCGCAGGCTTTTATCCATGTCTGATAAACCGTTTTCGGGCATCCGGCCGGGATGCTCCCGGAAAGAACCACGATATCCCCCTCTGCCAGCCTGCTTAAGACATTCTCCAGCAATCGGTTCAGGATCTCCTCCGATACCACCAGCCCCGGCTCGTTGATATCCGTGTTTGTATGCCTGACCGGATCAATAATCTTTAAGTTCGTCCGCGTTTCCCCTTCCGCGAAGAGAAATCCGGTCTCAATCCCCAGATCCTCCACCACAGACTGGATAAAATGTCCCGTATCTCCTCCGAGGATTCCTGCGGCAATGCTTTTACCGCCCAAACTGGCGATCACCTTGGACACATTGATGCCCTTTCCGCCGGGATCCGTGCGCATCTTTGTAATGCGGTTCACGGCATCCACTGTCAGAGACGGGATCTCAACCGTCTTATCCAGCGCAGGATTCAGTGTCACTGTGTAGATCATATGCTGCCCCCTTTCATTATTTTCGATTCAAAAATTATAACTTTCGTTTCAAAAGTCTATGGGTATAAAATACCGAATTTCTTCCGATTCGTCAATAGAAGAAGTAGACAAAATTTCTATATCAGATTTGTATATATTTGCTAAACAACAATTTCTATTGTTGTTTTAACAATCTTGTTTCAGGATTCCGTAATTGACATAGGAAAAATATTTTTCCAGGTCCGTATTCACAACCAGCTCCTGCGGAAAATGCTCATCCTCCAGAAGTTCCATCGCCCGGCTGTGTTCGCCCACCAGACAATCTGCGTGCGCATCGGAATCGACGATGACCGGCGTCTCAAACTTCCGGCACCAGTACAGCATTTCCTTATAATTTTCCCGCGCGTTAAGCCGAAACGTGGTCGGCGCCAGAGAACTGCTGTTGACCTCCAGCAGCTTATGACAGTCCTTCGCACCCTCCGCCAGCCGCTTGTAATCGATCGGAAAGCGGCCATCATCCGGATGCCCGATGATATTGATGTAAGGATGCTTCATCACATTCAGGTATGCCTCCGTGTGCGCGTCAGCATCCGTCTCGTGATAGCAGGGCGGGTGGATGCTCGCGATCGTCACATCCAGCGTTTTATATAGATCCTCCTCCAGATCCACATGTCCGTCCCGATCCAGAATGTTAAGTTCCACCCCGAAAAGCGTCCACAGATCGCCTCTCTTTCGGGGAAGAATCTTCAGGTTATAAAAAAAACCGTCATAACACGTTCCCGGCATGTCCGGCGCATGCTCTGTCACCGCGATAAGAGAAAGGCCTTTCTGCTTCGCCGCCGCAATCAGTTCACTGATCGTGCTGTAGGCATGGTTGCAGGCCACGGTATGCATATGAGAATCCAATAAATCAATCATGTTATCCCTCCCAAAATAAAACGTCTCAGAGATCCCGAAAATCACGAATCGTATCGTCGGCGCCCCATTGCAGCAGCGTTTCCCGCTCTTCCATGGACTCCACGCCGATCACCCTGTGCGCATGTGCGCGGACTGCCGCCGTGATGCCGGACTTCGCATCCTCGAAAACAATGCAGTCGCCGATATCCAGATTCAGCTTCTCCGCCGCCCGCAGATAGATATCCGGCTCCGGCTTCCCCGGAAACGTCCCGTCATTGTAGACAACGCGGTCAATATCAAACCATTTCCCAAGCTGAAAATGCTCAAAGAAAAACTCGACATTATTGCGTCCGGAAGCGGTCGCGATCGTCATCGGCACGCTGCGCTCCGCCATCTTGTCCAGAAATTGCGGCAGCCCCTCCGCCAGATGAAAGACATCGCTGTTCAGGCACAGATCGCGGTAGATTTGTTCCTTTTCTTCCTCCAATTGCTCTGTTTCCGCGCGGCTGACCGGCCTCGACAAAAAATAAGTCAGAATCACCTCCGACGGCCGCCCGTGGATGTGATCCTGAAACTCCTGATCCGAAATATCGCGCCCGGTCTTTTCGC
>JAJQBV010000181.1 GCA_021203115.1 Clostridiales bacterium
GATGAGTTATTCAGGGAGGTATTCAGATGTTAGGAAAATTATTAAAATACGAATTCAAATCAACGTCCCGCCTGCTGGGCTTCGTCTATGCGGCTCTGCTGGTGATCGCAGTTGTCCTCGGTCTTCTGCTGCGCGGAGACCTCAACGGCATTGTCAGCTATTATAACACGCAGGGTATGCAGGAAACCGCTATCATCATTTTTATCCTGATCTACATGCTGATCATCACGGCGGTAATCGTGATCACGACGTTTACGAACATCGAGCGGTTTTACCGGAATATGTTAAAGGGTGAGGGGTATCTGATGCACACGCTGCCGGTTCCCACATGGATGCATGTGGCGGCAAAGACCATCAGCGCGCTGGTGTACACCGTGCTCTCCGTCTGCGCCCTGATTGTCTCGGTTTTCCTGCTGCTGATCGCCAGCAATGTCCCGTGGATCTATATCCATGAATGGCTGACCGATGAGTTCATCCCCAGTTTGCGGGAGAACGGCATCTCCGTCGCATTGACCGCGATCATTCTGCTGGTTTCGCTGATCCGGGTTATCCTCCTGTTCTATGTCTCCATGTCCATCGGGGCAGCGGCGAAAAAGAACAAGCTGGCATTCAGCGTTCTGGCGTTTATCGCGATCTGCATCGTGATGGCTGTCATCAGCGCGGTTTTCCTCTCCGACCTGATCGCCGGAAATACCTCGGTCTTCTTCGTGTCGGACAGCGGCGCTTCCTTATTCTACTCGACCGCCGAGATGGTGCGGCAGTTGATCGTGGACCTGATATACAGTGCGATCTTCTTCGCGGGGTGTACCTTCTTTCTGGGGAAGAAGCTGAATCTGGAATAGATGATCGGATATTTATATTGTGAACGGGAAAGAGACAGCGCAAATCACGCTGTCTCTTTTAATGTATTAACACGGAATTTTCAATTCCCGTCATAATCATCCAGAAAACAATACTTCTCCCCATCCTTATGATACCCGATGATCGTCTTCAGATTTACATTCTCGACGCTGCGGAAGATATTCATCTCAATGAATTCACTCTTCTCGCGAAGCTGCGCGATGAGCTCCTTCATCTCCTCACGCTTAGAATTCTGCACACCGTCGCCGCTTGCGCAGCTCTCCGTAAACCGGCAGGCACATTGAATAAAGCGAAGACCGTTGTAGCCGCACCACGCCCGGATATCCTCCTCACGGATCAGGTACATCGGGCGAATCAGTTCCATCCCCTCAAAGTTCTTGCTGTGGAGCTTGGGCATCATGGTCTCTACCTTTCCGCCGTAAAACATGCCCATGAGGATGGTCTCGATGACATCGTCAAAATGGTGTCCGAGGGCGATCTTGTTGCAGCCCAGCTCCTTCGCATGCGAATAGAGATAGCCCCGCCGCATCCGGGCACAGAGGTAGCAGGGATTCTTATCGATCGTGGCCACCGTGTCAAAGATTTCCGTCTCAAACACACGCAGCGGAATACCCAGCAGCTTCGCGTTATCCTGAATGAGCTGCCAGTTCTCCTCGTTATACCCCGGATTCATGGTGAGAAATACCAGCTCAAAATTCGCCCGGCCGTGGCGCTGCAGCTCCTGAAAAAGCTTCGCCATCAGCATGGAATCCTTGCCGCCGGAGATGCAGACCGCGATCTTATCGCCGTCCCGAATCATCTCATATTCATTGATGCCCTTCGTAAACTTCCGCCAGATCGGCTTGCGAAACTTTTTGATCAGGCTGCGCTCGATCTCTTTGATTTCTGTTTCCTGTATCTTCCAACTGTCAGTCATAATCCACTTTCATCAGGCACAGCCCCTTTGCGGGCGCCGTGAACCCGGCCAGCGCGCGCTGCCGCGCCGCGATCAGTTCCTTCATGCTCTCCGGCTCCCGCTTGCCGTAACCGACTTCCAGAAGCGTTCCGGTCAGGATCCGCACCATGTGCTGCAGGAAACCGGTTCCGTGGTAGGTAAAGGTCAAGTAGGCTCCCTTCTGCACGATTTCAATCCGATCCACCTTCCGCACGGGGGACTTTTTCATCCGCGGATTGCTGCAGAAGCTTGCAAAATCATGCGTCCCGATGAGAAGCCCCGCGGCCTTCTGCATCCGTGCCACGTCCGGCACATCCTCCGGCACATAGACATACTTCCGATCAAAAACCGGCTTACACTCCCCGACGTAACAGGTGTAGCGGTAGGTCTTCCCGAGCGCATTGTAACGGCTGTGAAAACGCTCCGACGCCTGCCGCACATCGCGGACACAGATATCGTCCGGCAGATACCGGTTCATATAATCCCGGATCTCCGTCTCCGACAGCGCGATCTCCATGCGGGCGTTGGCCACCATCCCGCGGGCGTGCACCCCGGCATCCGTCCGCCCTGCGCCGATGACCTCCGTCTCCTGCCCGGTCATTCTGGACAGCACCTGTTCGAGCTTGCCCTGAATCGTCATATCCGTATTCGGCTGATGCTCCCATCCGAGATAGCGGGAGCCGTCGTAGGACAGGAGCATTTTATAGTTATTTTTCATCTGATTCTCTCTTTGTTACGATTCGAGATTCATCTGGATTTACAGACAGAATCGTCATGCTTAATAGTAGGCTCTCTCTCAGACAGCCGACCTCATCCCTGTTCAACAGTCACTGAAAGCTACGCCAGCTGCGTCAGGATGAAAATGTCATAGATAGCCCGGATTGCCGCGTCAAAATCCTCGTTTGCAACGCCGATGATGATATTCAGCTCGCTGGAGCCCTGATCGATCATGCGGCAGTTGATCTTCGCATGAGCCAATGCGGAGAAAATACGGCCGGCCGTGCCGCGCGTCTCGCGCATCCCGCGTCCCACAACGGCAATCAGCGCCAGATCCGGCTCAACACCGATGAAGTCCGGCTCAACCGCGCGCTGAATACCGGAGAGAACCACCTGCTCATACTCCTGAAACTCATCCTGATGAACCAGAATACACATGGTATCGATGCCGGAGGGCATATGCTCAATCGAGATATGGTTCTCCTCGAACACACTCAACACCTTGCGGCAGAACCCGATCTCCGAGTTCATCATGTCCTTATCCACCGTGACCGCAACAAATCCCTTCTTCCCGGCGATACCCGTAATGGTAAAACGCGGCTTTTTGCTCGTGGTCGCCACGATCATCGTTCCGGGATCCTCCGGATGGTTTGTATTCTTGATATTGATCGGGATGCCCGCCTTGCGAACCGGGAAAATCGCCTCCTCGTGAAGCACCGAAGCGCCCATGTAGGAGAGCTCGCGCAGCTCCCGGTACGTAATCATGTCCACAACCTCCGGATTCTCCACCAGATGAGGGTCTGTCACAAGGAAACCGGAGACATCCGTCCAGTTCTCGTAGAGATCCGCGCGAAGCGCCCGCGCCACAATGGATCCCGTGATGTCGGAACCGCCTCTGGAAAAGGTCTTCACACGGCCGTCCGCATAGGAGCCGTAAAATCCCGGAATCACTGCATTCTCGCAGGATGCCAGCCGCGCCGCCATGATCCGGTCCGTCTCATCCGCGGCAAACGTTCCGTCGTCAGAAAAACGAATCACCTCCGCCGCATCGATAAACTCATAGCCCAGATAAACCGCCAGAATCTTTCCGTTCAGATACTCTCCGCGGGACGCGGCGTAATCAGATCCGGCCTTCTCCTTAAAATTCCCGCGGATGATCTCAAAATCCTCATCCAGCGAAAAATCAAGCTTCAGTCCCGAAATGATCGCCCGGTATCTGTCATGAATCTCCTCCAGCTTCTCCGTGAAATCTTCTCCCGCCTCCGCCGCAGCATAACAGGCGTACAGCAGATCCGTCACCTTCGTATCACCGTCAAAACGCCGTCCCGGCGCGGAGGGAATCACGAACCTGCGGTCCTTGTCCGCATGGATGATATTTCCCACTTTCTCAAACTGCGCCGCCGTAGCCAGCGAGCTTCCGCCGAATTTAACAACCTTTCTCATACTCTCATTCTCGCATCTTTCCTATATATATGAGCCATATCAACTCCTGCGCGGCTCATTGCCTTCGCTCATTATAGTATCTTAAATCAGGATGCGCAATTATTTTTTAAACCTGAAACTGAATATATTTGGTGTGCTTCCCGTCAAGTAGACAATAAAAAAATTAAAAAGTTTTTCCCG
>JAJQBV010000235.1 GCA_021203115.1 Clostridiales bacterium
CTGTCTTATGTTGATCTGGAGAGTCACCTGACAGCTCTCCGGACGGAACAGGAGCCCCTGCTTACCATGCTGGAGGCGGCGGAGACCATCGAAGATATCATCGCAATCCAGTCTCAGCTGACAGATGTCCGCTACGAGATTGAGAGCTATGAGTCCCAGCTTCGTGTTTATGATAACAAAGTAAATTACAGCACGGTTTATCTTTATATCGATGAGGTTGAGCGGGAGACGGCGGTTGCCGACGAGACCTTCTGGGGCAGCGTCAGTACGAAGTTCGGCGAAAATATCTACCGCGTGGGGCGCGGGATCCGCAACTTTGCCGTCAATTTCCTCGGGGGATTGCCGATCATACTGATGGTTGCGGTTCCGGTGGTTGTGATTGTTCTTATCATTCGGAAACTGATCCGCATTAAAAGAAAGAGAAGAAATCAGCGGTTTGAGTCACGCGAAAATAAAATGAATATGGAAGATTCGGAAAAATAGCAATGTTTAAAAATCCCCGGCCATAGCGCCGGGGAAAAATTATTGAATTTGATATGCCTGACAGATTTTCCCCTGCACGGTTTCCTCAATCCGAAGCAAGCGGTTGTACTTCGCGGCACGTTCTCCGCGGCAGGGTGCCCCGGCCTTAATCTGGCCGCAGTTTAAGGCAACGGCGATATCTGCGATCGTAGAATCCTCCGTCTCGCCGGAGCGATGCGATACGATTGTCTGATATCCGGCCCGTTTTGCAGTGACAATCGCTTCAAAGGCTTCGGAGAGCGTGCCGATCTGATTCACTTTAATAAGGATCGCGTTTCCCGCCTTTTTCGTAATGCCTTCCCGCAGACGCTTTGTGTTGGTGACAAAGAGATCGTCACCTACCAGTTGGATTCGGCCACCGAGGCGCTTTGTCAGCTCGATCCATCCGCTCCAGTCATTCTCATCCAGCCCGTCCTCAATGGAAATGATGGGATATTTTTCGATCAATTGTTTATAGTATTCAATCATCTCATCCGCAGTGCGTGGATGAGAGAGACGGTACAGGGCGGAATCACGGTTATAGAGTTCGCTTGCCGCCACATCCAGAGCAAAGGCAATCTGTCGCCCCGGCTCGTACCCGGCTTCTCTCACCGCCCGCATCAGATAATCCAGCGCCTCCTCCGTGTCTTTCAGATCCGGCGCAAAGCCTCCCTCATCCCCGACCGCGGTTGAATGCCCGTCCTCCGTCAGAAGTTTTCGGAGTGTATGATAAATTTCCACACACCACCGCATTCCTTCGCGGAAAAGGATATTTCCGCTTTCATCCTTTGCGCCCACAGGCATGATCATAAATTCCTGTATATCCAGTGCGTTCGCTGCGTGACACCCGCCGTTTAAAATATTCATCATAGGCAGCGGCATACGAACGCCATACACACCGCCCAGATAACGAAATAGCGGCTGGTCAAAGGCGGCCGCTCCTGCCTTTGCACAGGCCATGGAAACCGCGAGCATGGCGTTTGCCCCGAGATTGCATTTGTTTTCCGTCCCGTCTGTACACTGCAGAATGTGATCAATCATCACCTGATTTGAGGCATCTTTTCCGAGGAGTACCGTGCGAATGCGGTCGTTGACATTTACCACTGCCTGACGTACACCCATCCCGTGATAGCGTCCGCTGTCTGTGTCCCGCAATTCTTTTGCCTCATGTTCCCCGGTACTTGCGCCGGACGGGACGCTCGCCCTTCCGGTAAAAAAATTATTTTCATGCTGCACTGTCACCTCCGCCTCCACGGTGGGATTGCCGCGGGAATCGAGGATTTCTCTGGCGTAAATATGAATGATTTTCAGGTATGCTGCCATATGATCTTTGTCCTTTCCATTCCTGTTCCGGTTCGTCGAACCTGCTTCTAGTATTTTCCAATGGAATGGAATTTATTCAGAACGAAATATATTGCCTGTTTAAGGTGAGCAGTCAGCCATTTTCAGGAAAACAGCGTCACAAACGAATATATTTTCTGCAGGAACCACGGATTCAGACTGTATTCCGCGGCTGAGCCTGTCAGGAAGATAACGGAGAGCAGGAGGCATTTCACAATGCAGTCTGCCCTCCGTTTTACTTTATTTTTGATCAGAAGAAGCCATGCAATCAGGTAAAAGGGCAGCTGCGGAAGCAGGAAAGCGGCGGCCATCGGGATGCTGCCGAGGGAGAATTGCCTGGCAAGGACGGCGAGGAGAAAACCGAGCGACAGTCCGGCCCATCCGGTGAATGCTGCCAGAACAATGCCTCCGATCTGAAAACAGGAGAATGCACAGAGAACGAACCACAGAAGCAGTCTGTGCTTTAAGGTCCAGACGAAAAAGCCTGTCCATGAAAGATCATGCGCTTCATATTGCAGGCATGCGTTTTCAATCTGAAAGCCCAGCCAGAACGCCTCGTCCGCACAGCGGAGGTTGGCAGACAAAATTCCTGCCAGAAAGAAAGCAAAAAACAGGACAAGGTGGACAGTATACACGGTGGGGATGGATTTCTTTTTCAACAGTGTCGTCAATTCCTTTTTCTCCGTCTTTTTATCATTCATATGAAAAAAAGATAACAATATGTGCCCTTTTGTGCTATGATATCCATGGCTATCAGAGAAATATGACCGGATAGACTCTGCGTATCTGTTGGTTTGTCCGGATGAAAAATGAGGGTATCGGCATATTGAGAGAAATATACGGAAATATTTGCAGCGGAACGAATCTTCGCGCAAACCTGATTGAGTTAAAGAAAATGATAAAGGACAAAGCCGGACAGGAACAGCTCCGTAAGGTCTGCGGGGGCAATTATGATGGGATCATGAAGTGCCTGGCGGACGATGATCCGAAGGTGAGAAAGAATGCGGCTTCCGTTCTGGGTACGCTGGCGGTTACGGAGGCCGTGGATGTCCTGATGGATGCCTACGAGGCAGAGGAGACGCTTTTTGTGCGCCCGGAGTATGTAACGGCGATGGCTGCGCTGGACTGCGGCGAATATCTGTCAGAGTTTCACCGGAGACTGGATGAGCTGCAAGGCTATGATACACCGGAAAATGAGAGAAAACATATTCAGGCAGAGATTTCTGCCCTGCGGGAGCTGTTGCTGCAGAAAGAGGGAATAAAAAAACATGTATTTTGCGGCCATCTCAGGCCGAATACGGTGATTCTCACAACGCTTCCCGCTTTTCGGGACGCGCTTGCTGCAGAGCTGCCGTTTCAAAAGAAACTGTTGAGTGGCGGCGTGCGAACGACGGTCACGGATCTGAATCTGGTTCTGACCAACCGGCTGTGGCAGGAGATGCTGTTTTGCGTGGATTGCGGCGGAACCGTTCCCACCGTACCGGAGCAGGTTGCCCGGAGCCTGATGGATTCCGATCTCACAACCATTCTCACAGAGAACCACAGGGGAGAGGCACCGTTTTATTTCCGTGTGGGGATCGCGGGGGCGATGCCGCGTGAGGAGCAGAGTGAATTTGCAAAAAAAACGGCGAAGGCCGTTGAAGAGGCTTTTGACGGTGCCATGGTTAATTCGGTGTCGCACTACGAGATAGAGATCCGTCTGGTTGTCAACCGGGAAAAGCAGATCCTGCCGTTTCTGAAGCTGTTTACGCTGCCGGATCACCGGTTCCGTTATCGGAAATATCATGTGGCGGCGAGCCTGCGCCCGACGACGGCGGCAGGAATTGTGGCGCTGGCAAAGCCGTATCTTGCCGAGTATGCGCAGGTGCTCGATCCGTTCTGCGGCGTGGGAACACTGCTTCTGGAACGGCGTTTCGCCGGGCCGGTGCGCAGTGCTTACGGTATTGACATTTTCGGGGAGGCAGTACAGAAGGCTCGTGCCAACACAAAGCTTACCGGCATGCCCGTCAACTATATCAACCGTGATTTTTTTGATTTCACACACGAATACCTTTTTGACGAGATTATCACGGATATGCCGTCTTCGGCCGGCGGGCGGGAGGAGACGGACGCGCTTTACCGCCGTTTTTTTGAGAAATCATGGGAGATGCTTGCGGAGAAGGGCCGCGTGATTTGTTATTCCGGAGAGATGGGGCTGGTCAAGAAATATCTTCGCATTACGGGGAAGTTTCGCCTGCTGAAGGAGATTTGCATTTTGGAGAAGAGCGGGATGTATCTTTATAT
>JAJQBV010000008.1 GCA_021203115.1 Clostridiales bacterium
CGGAATTAAATGTAAATAGCAACAGCGCGATACGCCGCGGCGGAGGCGGACGCACGGGGATTTCGGTCCGGTTTTGGCCGCAAGTTTCGGTTGCAAGGCAGCAGGGAAAAACGTATAATGAATGGTAAATTGATTAGACAGAGAGGAACGGTATGATGAGATATATAGAGACATTGCGGGAGGGCGACCGGATTTCGGAGGTATACCTCTGTCGGCAGAAGCAGACATTTTTGACGAAGGCGGGGAAACCGTATGATTCGCTGATGCTGCAGGATAAGACGGGCACGCTGGACGCCAAGATATGGGATGTGAATTCGGGCGGGATCGAGGAGTTTGATTCGCTGGATTATGTCTATGTCATGGGCGATGTGACCAGCTTTCAGGGGAAGCTTCAGTTGAATGTAAAGCGCGTGAAACGGGTGCAGGCAGATTCGGTGAACGCGGTGGATTATCTGCCGGTCAGTGAGCATGATATTCCGCAGATGTACCGGGAGCTGACGGCTTACATTGCGCAATTTAAGAATCCGTGGCTGAAAAAGCTGGCGGAGTCCTTTTTCCTCGATGCGGATTTTGCTGAGCGGTTCCAGTTCCACTCGGCGGCGAAGAGTGTTCATCACGGGTTTGTGGGCGGACTGGTGGAGCACACGCTCCATGTGACGCAGATCTGTGAGTATTTTTGCAAGCTCTATCCCATGATGAACCGGGATCTTCTGCTTGCCGCGGCGATGTTTCATGACATCGGAAAGCTGAAGGAGCTGTCAAAGTTCCCGGCGAACGATTACACGGACGACGGACAGCTTCTGGGCCATATCGTGATCGGCGCCATGGAGGTGCAGGATCACATTGATGCAATCGAAGGATTCCCGAAGCGGACGGCCTCGGAGCTGATTCATTGTATTCTGGCGCATCACGGGGAACTGGAGTACGGTTCGCCGAAGAAGCCGGCGCTGATGGAAGCCGTGGCGCTGAGCTTTGCGGACAACGCGGACGCGAAGATGGAGACGATGAAGGAGGCGCTCTCGGCTGCGCCGGCGGGCAATCTGGAATGGCAGGGGTATAACCGGCTGTTTGAGTCGAATATCCGCAGAACCGGCAGCGGGGAGGAGTGAGCTCCGGTTTGCACGAAGAACAGATAAAATCGGATACCTGTATCGCAAACAATGCGATATTTTATAAACAATCGTTGTGAGAAGTGTATGGAAGATAGCGTGAACATAAAAAAGAATGAGGAGTTTGTATTAAGAATAAAAGATATGGGTGCCGCCGAGGAGGGCATCGGAAAATATGAGGGCATGACTTTTTTTGTGAAGGATGCCCTCATCGGCGATCTGGTGCGCGCGAGAGTGACAAAGCTGAAGCGGACCTACGGCTATGCCCGGCTGATGGAAATTCTGGAGCCGTCGCCGGACCGGGTTGATCCGCCCTGTGCGTTTCACCGTCAGTGCGGCGGCTGCCAGCTTCAGGCGCTTTCCTATGAAAAACAACTGGAGTTTAAGCAGAAAAAAGTAGAGAATAACCTGCGGCGCATCGGCGGTTTTGAACAGGTTCCCATGGAAGCTATCGTGGGGATGGAGCAGCCCTGTCGCTATCGCAACAAGGCGCAGTATCCCGTCGGAACGGATGCCGACGGGAATATCGTCGCCGGGTTTTATGCCGGTCGGACCCATCAGATCATCCCGAACCGGGACTGCGTGCTGGGGCTTCCGGTCAACCGGCATGTGCTGGATGCTGTCATTGAGTTTATGGAGCGGAATCATATCAGCGCCTATGATGAGAAAACGGGGAGAGGGCTGATCCGGCATGTGCTGATCCGCTGCGGTTTTGCGACAAAAGAGATCATGGTCTGTCTGATCCTCAACGGGAGAAAGCTGCCGCGGCAGGAGGAGCTGGTTGCGGAGTTGAAAAAAATTGAGGGGATGACCTCTGTCTCGCTGAATTTTAATGAGAAGCAGACGAATGTGATTCTCGGAGAGGAGACAGAGACGATCTGGGGGCAGGGTTATATCACGGACGATGTCCGCCTGCCGGATGGACGAAAAACGCTGGCCTACCGGATTTCGCCGCAGTCCTTCTATCAGGTGAATCCGGTGCAGATGGAAAAATTGTACGGCCTTGCGCTTGACTATGCGGGATTGAGCGGCGCGGAGACGGTGTGGGATCTCTACTGCGGCATCGGGACAATTTCCCTCTTTTTGGCGCAGAAGGCGAAGCAGGTATATGGCGTGGAGATCGTGCCGCAGGCGATTGAGGATGCGCGGCAGAACGCCCGCCTGAATGGGATTGAAAACGCCGAATTTTTTGTGGGAAAAGCGGAGGAGATTCTGCCGGAATTTTATGAAAAAGAAGCGCGGGCGGGGCGGAAAGCCCATGCGGATGTGATCGTGGTGGATCCGCCGCGGAAGGGCTGCGACCGGCGACTGTTGGATACGATTCTCGCGATGGCGCCGGATCGGATCGTGTATGTGAGCTGTGATTCCGCGACGCTGGCGCGGGATCTGAAAGTGCTGTGCGCCGGGGAGTACCGGCTGGCGCGGGTGCGGGTTGTGGATAATTTTTGCCAGACGGTGCATTGCGAAGTCTGCTCCTGCCTGGAGAGAGGTAATTGATATGCAGCTCCCATATTCAGACGAACTGGAAATTCAATATTTAAGCCGTCTTTTTGACAATACCAGTGAATGCTATAAATTTTTCTGGTTTCAGGCGATTGTGACAAAGGTGCTGGAGGGGAAGACTGTCCTCATGTATGAGGAACTGATTGATGAAATGATTGCAGATGCCTGGTATATGGTTACAGAATATCACTTAAATTTGGGGCCTAGAGATACTCTGGAGAGAGTGGTTCATGATATTCAAAAAATAAGTGGCATGAAGTCATCAGAAAAGAAATCTGTTGTTATTGAATATTTGAATCATTGTCAAGAACCGGAAATTAACAGGCAAAAACGGACATTGACCAGAAATGTTCCATATCGCTTGCAAGCGCCGTTTATACATCAGTTGAAGGGAAAAAGCTGGGATGTGTCTGAGTCGGAACTGGCAAGAAGAATCAATCAGGAGCACCGATTGATTTATTATTTTAATGCGTTGAATGGGATGCAGACAACGATCCGTATTCAGGAAGACTGGTGTCAGTATATTTAGAAGAATCAGGAGATTGTGAAAGGCTGGCTCCAGTATAATATGATTTTGTACCTGCAAAAACGGAATCCGAGCGTACCGGGCATTGCGGACAAGCTGTATCCACCGCAGGAGAGAAAGCTGGAAAAAGTAAAGCATTACTGGAAATTGTTGTTGTCACTGCAGCCAATGCAGGAAATATACGGGCACAATCGGTTAGACGTTGACAGTAAAGATATTTCTATTGATCATTTTGTACCGTGGTCATTTATGGCACATGATGAGCTATGGAATTTACATCCAACGACAAAGAGAATTAACAGCAGCAAAAGTAATCATCTTCCGGATTGGAATACCTATTTTCTAGAATTTGCACGGGTGGAGTATGGCGCTTATGAGATGGTTTGGAAAAATGAAGGTGTACATAAGGAATTTGATAAATGCGCCAAAGATCATTTAAACAATATGGATGTCAGATATCGCTTATATCGGGAGAGGCAGGATTACTCTGCATTTTCTGAGCAGCTGGAAAGTGTGATTCGACCAGTATACCAATCAGCACAGAACTGTGGTTTCGATAGTTGGATTTATCATGGAGAATAAAATGAATTAGACAGTGTCTTATTATGATGAGCATGCGGAAGAATACTGTGCGGCGACAATAGATGCGGATATGAGTTTTTGCAGGGACAAATTTATGGCCTGCCTTCCGGCAGGAGCACATATTCTGGATGCAGGGTGCGGAAGCGGGAGAGACAGTAAAGCGTTTATGGATAATGGGTTTGCCGTGACAGCGATGGACGCCTCTGAGAAAATGTGTACAGAAGCGAAAAAACTGTTAAGACAGGATGTTTTGCAGATTTCATTTGAAAAAATGAATTTTCAGAATGAGTTTGATGGAATATGGGCGTGCGCTTCTCTGCTTCATGTGGCGAAGAATTGGTCCTATGTCAAGATTTAGAACAAATTAAAATGAGAAGTTTTGCCCGC
>JAJQBV010000064.1 GCA_021203115.1 Clostridiales bacterium
GGGCATACGATTGTAGTATAATCGAACGAGCGCAGGAACCATAGCTGCCATCCCAAATTCCGGCAGGCCTATCGTATCCTGAACATCACACGAAAGGACGTATCTATTATGAAAGAAAAAGTAATTCTGGCGTATTCCGGCGGGCTGGATACTACCGCTATCATCCCGTGGCTGAAAGAAAACTATGACTATGACGTGGTGTGCTGCTGTGTCGACTGCGGACAGGAGTCCGAACTTGACGGCCTGGAGGAGCGCGCCGCTTACTCCGGCGCATCCAAATTATACATCGAGGACATCACGGACGAGTTCTGTGAGGACTATATCATGCCCTGCGTACAGGCCGGCGCCGTATATGAGAACAAATACCTCCTCGGCACCTCCATGGCGCGCCCCGGCATTGCGAAAAAGCTGGTGGAGATCGCCAGAAAAGAGGGCGCGACCGCGATCTGCCACGGTGCAACCGGAAAAGGCAACGCCCAGATCCGCGTTGAGCTCGGCATCAAGGCGCTTGCTCCCGACCTGAAAATTATCGCCGCATGGCGCGACGACAAGTGGACGATGGACAGCCGCGAGTCCGAGATCGCCTACTGCAAGGCTCACGGCATCGACCTTCCGTTCGACGCAGACCAGAGCTACAGCCGTGACCGCAACCTCTGGCACATCAGCCATGAGGGTCTGGAGTTGGAGGATCCGGCCAACGAGCCGAACTATGACCACCTCCTTGTCCTCGGCGTAACGCCGGAGAAGGCTCCCGATGAGGGCGAGTACGTGACGATGACCTTTGAGGCCGGTGTTCCGAAGTCCATCAACGGGAAAGAGATGAAGGTTGCCGATATTATCCGTGAGCTGAACCACCTCGGCGGCAAGCACGGCATCGGCATTGTCGATATCGTGGAAAACCGTGTGGTCGGCATGAAGTCCCGCGGCGTCTATGAGACCCCCGGCGGCACCATCCTCATGGAGGCACATGCCCAGTTGGAGGAACTGGTATTAGACCGCGCCACGATGGACACCAAGAAGGATATGGGCAACCTGATGGCCCAGATCGTGTACGAAGGAAAGTGGTTCACACCGCTGCGCGAGGCAGTACAGGCTTTTGTGGAATCCACCCAGAAATATGTGACCGGTACGGTAAAGTTCAAGCTTTACAAGGGCAATATCATCAAGGCCGGAACGACCTCACCCTACTCTCTGTACAGTGAGTCTCTGGCAAGCTTCACAACCGGTGATCTCTATGACCATCACGACGCAGAGGGCTTCATCACACTCTTCGGCCTGCCGCTGAAGGTGCGCGCCATGAAGATGGCTGAGCTTGAGAACAATAAATAAGCAGCAAAAAGCCTGCCGCATGTGCGACAGGCCTTTTTATTAGTTATATTTTCTTTTTCTTGCGGCTTCTGATTTCTTTTTGCGTTTTACGCTCGGCTTCTCATAATGCTCTCTCTTGCGAATCTCCTGCTGAATGCCGGCCTTCGCACAATTCCTCTTGAATCTGCGTAACGCGCTGTCCAGGCTCTCGTTCTCTTTCACGATTACATTTGACATAGAAACACACCTAACCTCCCTCCAGCTGCATATTGTGCCTATTCGTAACTGTCTCGCAAGTTACTCCTATCCAACTGTTTGGGTATAATATTCACTACACCGACAAATATTATAACATGGATTTGCCATCCGTCAAGTAAATTTTTACATAAAATGACATCCGGATGCTACAGCTGCGCCTCAAGCGCCTCCCGCGCTGCCGCGATCGCATCGGGAATCCCCGCCGGGTTTTTCCCGCCGGCCTGCGCCATATTCGGGCGTCCGCCGCCTCCGCCGCCGACCTTCTGTGCCACAGCCCTGATCAGATTCCCCGCGTGTGCACCGCGCGCCATCGCGCCGTCCGTCGCCATCGCCATCAGGCTGACCTTTCCGCCGTTTGCACTGGCCAGAAGAATCACGCCCTCGCCTAGCTTTTCTCTCAGCTGATCGCCCAGATCGCGCAGACCATTCATATCCACATCCGGTACGCTGGCCGCCAGAAGCTTCACGCCCTTTACCTCGACTACCTGATCCATCACATCTCCCATGGAAGACTGCGCAAGCTTACTCTTCAGGGACTCATTCTCAGACTGCAGCGCCTTGATTTCCGCCTGCATATGGGAAATCTTCGCCACGAGGTCCGCCGGAGCTGCCTTCGCCGCCTTCGCCGCCGCGGAAAGCTCCTCCTCCACATTTTTATAATAAGCGAACACATTCGCGCCGGTCAGCGCCTCAATCCGGCGAACACCTGCCGCCACGCCGCCCTCCGATATAATCTTAAATGCAGTAATGTCCGCCGTGTTGGCCACATGGGTACCGCCGCAGAACTCTTTGGAGAAATCTCCCATCGAGACCACACGGACCGTCTCCCCGTATTTCTCGCCGAACAGCGCCATAGCGCCGGTCTTTTTGGCCTCCTCCACGGTCATAACATCCGTCTGAACCGGAATGCCCTCGCTGATCTTCTCATTGACGATCGCTTCCACCTTCTGAAGCTCCTCATCTGTCATCGCCTGGAAGTGGGAGAAATCAAACCGGGTCCGGTCTGCATCCTGATAGGAACCGGCCTGCTCTACATGGGTGCCGAGCACCTCGCGCAGCGCCTTTTGAAGCAGATGCGTCGCCGAGTGGTTCCTGCAGGTCGCCGCACGCCGCTGCCGGTCGACCGACAGAGTCACCGTCTCTCCCGAGCGGATCAGTCCGGAAACCATTCTCCCGACATGGCCGAAGCGCCCGCCGGCAAGCTTTATGGTGTCGCTCACCTCAAACACGCCGTCCTTCCCGGAGATCACACCGTGGTCTCCCATCTGACCGCCCATTGTGGCATAAAAAGGCGTCGCATCCGTGATGATCGTTCCCCGATCACCGTCCGTCAGCGCTTCCGCAAGCGCATCCTCCTCATCCTCATTCACCGCTGTTTTTACGAGAACCATGACGCTTCCCTGATCCTCTGCCCGGTCATAACCGGTAAACACGGATGTGATGGCCGGATCGATTTCATCATAAACCGTCGCATCATGTCCCGTATAATTTGTCGTCTTCCGGCTGCTTCTGGCCATCTGCCTCTGATTTTCCATGGCCGCTTTGAATCCGGCCTCATCGTAGGTAAACCCGCGCTCCGCCAGAATCTCCTCGGTCAGATCGACCGGGAACCCGTAGGTATCATACAGACGGAATGCGTTCTCGCCGGAGAGAACTTTCTCGCCCGCCTGCGCCATGGCATCCTCCATGTCGCCGAGGATCGCCAGACCCTGATCCAGTGTCTTCGCGAAGCGCTCCTCCTCCTGTGTCAGAACCTTCAGGATAAAATCCTTTTTCTCCTCCAGCTCCGGATAGCCATCCCGGCTCTCCCGGATCACGGTCATCGCCACATCTGCCAGGAATGTTCCCTCAATGCCGAGCATTCTGCCATGGCGCGCCGCACGGCGGATAATGCGCCGCAGCACATAACCCCTGCCCTCGTTGGTTGGCATAATACCGTCGGAAATCATGAATGTCGAGGAACGGATATGATCCGTGATCACGCGGATTGAGACATCGTCCAATGCGTCCGTGTGATATTTCTTTCCGGAAAGCGCACAGACCCTGTCCCGGATCGCCTTCATCGTATCGATATCAAAAACCGAGTCCACATCCTGCATCACGACCGCCAGACGCTCCAGCCCCATGCCGGTATCAATATTCTTATTTTCCAGCTCGGTATATCCGCCCTTTCCGTCGCCGTCAAACTGCGTGAAGACGTTGTTCCAAACCTCCATAAAGCGGTCACAGTCGCAGCCCACCTTGCAGTCCGGCGACCCGCAGCCGTACTTTTCGCCGCGGTCATAGTAGATCTCGGAGCAGGGGCCGCAGGGTCCCGCACCGTGCTCCCAGAAATTGTCGCACTCTCCGGTCTCGGGATCCCGGTAAAAACGGGTAATCTTCTCCGCCGGGACACCGACCTCCTTCGTCCAGATCTCAAAAGCCTCCTCATCCTCACCGTAAACGGAAGGATAGAGGCGGTCCGGATCCATGCCCAGAACCTCCGTCAGAAATTCCCACGACCAGGCAATCGCCTCGTGCTTAAAATAATCCCCGAAGGAAAAATTTCCGAGCATCTCGAAAAAGGTCAGATGGCGGGCCGTCTTTCCCACATTCTCAATATCGCCGGTGCGGACGCACTTCTGACAGGTGGTCACCCTCCGCTTCGGCGGGATCTCCGCCCCGGTAAAATAAGGCTTTAAGGGCGCCATGCCCGCGTTGATTAAAAGCAGGCTGTTGTCATTGTGCGGAATCAGGGAAAAGCTTTTCATCGCCAGATGGTCCTTGCTCTGAAAAAACTCAAGATACATCCTGCGCAGGTCATTTACTCCATATGGTTTCACGATCGGTTCCTCCGTTATTATATAGTAATATCGTCGTCATTCACTCACGAAAATTTATGTTATCACAGAATCCGGAAATTGACAAGATGCTCCGCTACGGAATAACCACATCCTCCAGCAGTCCTGTTCCGTCCGCTGCTGATGTCGCGAGGCGGTCGCAGCGCTCGTTTTCCGGATGGCCGTCGTGGCCTTTGACCCAGTGCCATGTCACCTCATGCGGTTTCATGGCCGCAAGAAGCCGCTTCCACAGGTCAATATTTTTGACCGGAGACTTGTCCGCCTTCTTCCATCCGCGCTTCATCCACCCGTAGATCCAGTGCTGGTTAAAGGCGTCTGTCAGATATTTTGAATCGGAATACAGCTCCACCCGGCACGGTTTCTTCAGAGCCTCTAATCCGGCGATCGCCGCCATCAGCTCCATCCGGTTGTTTGTCGTCTTTTTATATCCGGCGCTGAGCTCTTTCTCATGCAGCGCGCCGCTCTCGTCCGTAAACTGTAGCACCGCCCCGTATCCGCCCGGCCCCTCCGGGTTCCCGCGGGCTGCGCCGTCCGTATAGATTGTCACATTCATATAAACACTCCTGCTCCGGAATATCCAATCGTTATTTCATTCCCCGGATAATCCGGTTCGCTTCTTTATAGATATCCTCCGGCTCCGCCCCGATATGGAATTTCCCGTCCTCATAGAGAATTTTACCGTTCACCATCGTCAGCTTCACATTCTGTTTCCCGCCGCTGTAGACAAGGTTTTTCACAATATTATTCTCCGGCTGCATATTCGGCTGCGCGAGATCGATCAGGATCAGATCCGCCTTTTTCCCCGCCGCCAGGCGGTCACAGTCCGGCAGGTTCATGGCCTTCGCGCCGCCGGCCGTCGCCATATAGAGGATGCGGTCGGCGCTGATGCACTCCGCGTCCATCTCCCGCACCTTTGCCAGCGCGGAAGCCAGAAACATCTCTTTGAACATATCCAGGCTGTTGTTACTGGCCGGGCCGTCCGTGCCGATCGCCAGATTGATGCCCTCATCGTAAAAACGCTTTAAGGGCGCGATGCCGCTGGCCAGCTTCAGGTTGGAGGCAGGACAGGTCACCGCCGTAAGCCCCCGTTTTTTGAAAATCTCAAAATCCTCATCCGCAAACCAGACGCAGTGGAACCCGCCGCCGCCGTACTCATACATCCCAAGATCATCCGTGAGCCGGGTCGGCGTCTTTCCGTAGCGCCCGATACACTCCGCCGTTTCCTTCTCTGTCTCAGAATTGTGCAGGTAAACCGGGGAGCGGTACTTCTGCGCCAGCCGCGCGATTCCCTCCATCATGTCCGGCTTCGTCGTATATTCCGCGTGGAAACCGATGAGGAAGGTTGTCAGGTCGCTGGTCTCGTTGACCCGCAGGTAGTTTTCCTCCACCACGCCCAGATCGCCGCCGAAGCTATTGACACCGGAGACCTGAACCGCACGGAAACCGCAATCCGTCGCCACGCGGGCGTAGACCGGCGGAAAATAACACATGTCAAAGCTGGAGGTGATGCCGCCGGTCAGGTACTCCATGATCCCCAGCACCTCCAGCGGGCGGATATTCTCCGTATTTAACTGATCCTCTTTCGGAAAACACATCTTATAGAGCCAGTCCTGCAGCGGCAGATCGTCCGCATAGGAGCGCAGGAATGTCATATAGGTATGCGCATGGGCATTTTTAAAACCCGGCATCAGGAGGTTCCCCCCGCAGTCCGTCTCCCGCTCCCAGAGGATCATATCCAGTCCGAGATCCCTCAGAATCTGATCCGGGCGCTTCCCGTCGCCCACATAGAGGATCCGGCCACCCGACACCCACAGTTCGCCGGAGAGAATCTCAAACCTTTCATTCTCATCCAGCGTCAATATCTTTGCATTGTAAAATCTTATGTTCATAAAAACTCCGTCCGCTATATTACTTTTGAAATTTCCACAATACTCTCCGTCACCAGCTTCTGAAACAGCGGCGCCACCCGGTCCGCCGACTCCTGCACCTCGGCATGTGTCAACGGGTGTTTCGCGATTCCGGCCGCCAGATTGGAAATACAGGAGATCCCGCAGATCTTCATTCCCATATGATTCGCCGCGATGGCCTCGCAGGCCGTGCTCATCCCCACAGCATCCGCGCCGATGGCTTTGCACATGCGGATTTCCGCCGGAGACTCGTAGTTCGGACCGGCCAGCTGGATGTAGACGCCCTCCTTCAGCGAAATTTTCAGCCGTCCGGCTGCCGTCCGCACCGCCTCCTGCAGCTTCCTGTCATAGATATGGCTCATATCCGGGAAACGCACGCCCAATTCGTCCGGGTTTTGCCCGATCAGCGGCGACGGCACAAAATCCGAAATCTGATCTGTGATCAGCATCAGGTCTCCCGCCTGCATCCCCTCCTGAATCCCGCCGGAGGCATTCGTCAAAATCAGCGCCTTTGCTCCGAGCAGTCCCATCAGCCGCATCGGAAGCACCACATCCGACATCGGATAGCCCTCATAATAGTGAACCCGCCCCTGCATGGCCACCACAGGGATATCGCTGACATATCCGAAAACAAACCGGCCGGCATGCCCGGCCACCGTGGAGACCGGAAACCCCTCGATCTCGTGGTAATCAATCACATGCTCGATTTTCATCTGATCCGCGTAAGCGCCCAGCCCGGAGCCGAGAATCAGCGCGACCTCCGGTCGGAAGTCCGTCTCTGCTCTCACGCTTTTCAGGCATTTGTTCAGTTTATCATATATTTCGCTCATAAAAAAGCCCTCCTGTCAGATTCTCTTTCCGAGCACTTCATCCATAGAATATACCATAATTTCCTTTGACTTGCCTTTCAGAGGGATTTTTCCCACCTCCGTTACCTTCATCCGGTCTTTGAGCGGCTCATACACATATTCACTGATCAGTATCTGCCCCGGCTTTGCATTCGATTCCAGACGCGCCGCCGTGTTGACCGTATCTCCGATGGCAGTATAATCCATACGGAATTCCGAACCGATATTCCCGACGACCGCGTACCCGCAATTTACACCGATACCGTAACTGACCTTTTTCCCAAAACGCTCCAGAAATGTTGCGGCAATCCGCTCGCTCCCGGCAGCGATATCCCTGGCTGCACAAACTGCTCTGTAAATATAGTCGTCACTGTCAAACGGCGCGTTAAAAACAGCCATGGCCGCATCTCCGATAAACTTATCCAGCGTACCGCCGTTTTGAAAAATTGCATCTGTGACAAGCCCGAGATATTCGTTGAGAATCTCCACGACGTTTTCCGGCTGAAGTGCCTCGCTCAGCGGAGTAAACCCGCGGATATCCACAAAGAGTACCGCGATATGTCTCTTTTCCCCGCCCAGCTTCAATTGATAATCCTGATTCTTTGCGATCTCCTCTACCACCTGAGGCGCCACATATTTCTGAAATGCACCCATGATCTTCCTTCTCCGGAGAACCTCCGTGGCATATTTACTGACAATGCTCCAGACCAATACCGCAATGGCTGACAAAGGCAGGGTGATCATATTGATCAGAATTCCCCGTTCATCCAGCACAAAACAAAGCCCGTACTGTGCTGCCAGAGTCAGAACTGTCACCAAAGCACTTCCCCAAATCGGAATCATGCACACTAACAGAGTAAGCAAGAATACTATCACCGCACAGACAGCCGCATTTATATATGAATTGGCATAAACCAGACTGCGCTCCTCCAACAGGCTCTGGACAATATTCGCCTGAATCTCCACTCCGTACATCTGGGCTCCGTTCGTCACCGGCACGGAATAGGAATCTCCCATACCGGCAGCATATGCCCCAACCAGAACAATGCTGTCCTCAAACACCGCTGCGGGAATCCTGCCCTCCAGCACATCCACCAGCGAAAGGATTTCATAGGATCCGGGAACGGCGGTATAGTCAATATAAATACCGCCGTGCTTGTCCACGGCCATATATTCTGCCGCTTTTTGCGCATTATCACCCTGCGCCACGGAGACAACCGCTGACGCGAACGACTGATATTCCTCCACCTCCAACAAAGAATATCGCACCGCATTGTCTGTCGTATCCTGCACCGTATTCACAAATCCCATGGTGACAGAATCATTCAGCCCTTCAAAGGGCATTTCCACCATATCGATATAGAGAGAATTTACGCGGCTGACTCCGTCCGTGGTCTCTATTTTTGTGGAAAACACAAGATTGCCCGCCATCACAATATTCGAATACTTCCCGCATGCATCCACAAGAAGCTGATCCTCATCGCTCTTCTCATTGACAAACAGAATATCAAAGCCGATTACCCGGGGCGCATACCCGTCCCGTCCAAAATCTCGATCAGCTCTGCATACGGCTCCCTCGTCCACGTTTCAAACTGTCCCAACGCCTCCAGGGTTTTTTCATCAATCGCAATGATTTTGATAGAGGAATCCACACTGTTCTCTCTCTGATAAACGGCATCCTGCAGCGGAAGATTCAGGTTGGCAAACCAATGAAAGGAAATACTCAGAAATGTAAAAGCTGCCAGGATCAGGGCTGCAACGATATTTATTTTCTGCTTTCCGGCCTTTCCTTTTTCCCCTTTGCTTTTCGGCATGGCAGAGTACCTCTCTTAATCCGTTTCCTCCCCGCCGTCTCCTGACACATTTGAAACAATCTCATACTCAGGACTGATCACATCTGCGGGCAGGCAATAATTACTGTTATCCAATCCTGTCGCTGTATAAGTGAAAATATCGCCGACATTTTTAGCACTGCATCCCTCCGTCAGGGAAATCTCCGCCGTAACACCTTCATCATTCACAATGTTTCCGACAGTAACTTCAGGGACTTTTACTTCTCCGTCATATGTAAGATCCGGCGCAATCCATGTCAGTGTTACCTCCCTCGGCTCTATCACAAAATCCAACTGGATAATCTCATCCTCCGACCCGTTCTCCCACTCATAATTTTCGCTGTCCGTGAGCACAAGTGCCAGTGTATAGGTTCCGGCATCGCAGCCGACTGCCTCATCATTTACCTCATAAAGCGAAGAAGAAGCCACTGCCGCTGTCTGGTCTGTCCCGTCATAAACCACGGATGCAATTACCGGCAGTGCCACTACACCCTTATTAATTGTAAAGGTATATGTCTTATCCTCCGTTGTACCGTCAGACCACTGATAATTTGCCGTGTCATTTAATTGCGCAGTCACCGTATAGCTTCCGGTTTTTGTCTGAGCGTTGTTTATAATTGTATACAGACTGCTTGACGCCAGATTATAGGTCTGTGCACTTCCGTTATAGCTGTAAACCGTCTCATCTGCATCCGGAATTGTTACGGACTGCTTCCCGATCGCAAACGTATAAGTCAGTGTCCCCGTATAATTTCCGGTTCCCGTAATCGTAATCGTCGCTGTGCCGACTTCCGTGTTCTCACTGTAAGATACGGTATAATCATCCGATGTCAGTGCCGAATTGAGAATTGTCACCGTCGGTTCCACTGTGCTGCCCGTATATACCTGATCGGAAGTATCTACAGAAAAGTCATCCGACGTCAACTCTGTCGTCGTCTCTTCATCCGTTTCTGTTCCGGAGTCCGTTTCCGTCCCGGAGTTTGTTTCCGTCCCGGAGTTTGTTTCCGTCCCGAAGTTTGTTTCCGTCCCGGAGTCTGTTTCCGTCTCGGAGTTTATTTCCGCCCCGGAATCTGTTTCCGTTCCGGAGTTCGTTTCTGTCCCGGAGTTCGTTTCCGTTCCGGAACCTGTTCCCGTCGCTGTAATATTCCCTGCATCCGTCACATCCGTCACGATTGTCGTCTCTGCCCCGGAACCGGCCGCGGTCTTTGCTCTGCCTGCGGTTGTCGCACCGGATCCCGACAAATCCTCCGTCTGATTCAACGCACCGTCTTCTTCCTCATGCTCATCACTGCTCTCTGCGGCGTCTTCCTCTATATCCTCATCGTCTCCGTTCAGCAAAGCGCCATACCGCTCTACCAGATAATACGGCAGTTTATCCACATCAATCGGCTCACCGGACTTGCGAAGCCGCGCTTCCTCTTCCGAAGTTTCCTCATCGCCGAAATATTTTTCGATCACAGCTTCCTCTCCGGCCGTGATGACCGTCTCCTCTTCATCCGTATTATCCACCTGAATGTATACACTGCCGTCAAAAACCACAATGGTTGTCTCACGCCAGAGCCCGTCCTCAGATTCTTCTATCGCAACCCGGAACTCTGTTCCCCGGACCGCCATCACGCCATCCGGCGTCTGAATTTCATAGCTGTCTCCGTCCCCTATCGGATTCTCTATCTCATTATAAATTGCCCCCGCATTGAGATGGAGCCGGATCGCTCCGTTGCCCTTTTCTCCTTCTAATTCGAACTCTACCTCGGAAGAAGGTTCCACGATCACATATTTATCGTCATCCAGACATAAATCCACCCTTCCGTCCGCTCCGGTGGAAAGAATATCTCCGCCACGGATTACCATCTGCGCGTAGACTGACATCGTCTCTTCCCCACGGGTAAGATTTGCGCTCCCCTCCGTTTCCAGTACCGTTACATTTCGAGATGTGTCAGTCGATTCCGACATACGCGCACGACCAATACCGCCCGTCCCCAGTAAGCCAGCAGCCGCTGCCGCCGCCCCGATTATCATAAGCGATTTTCCCTTTATCCTCATTGTATCCTCCCCTGTCTCTTTGCTTTACATTACCATTCCAGATCTTTTGCACTTGCCGGATGCCGGTTCACAATCACCTCGGCGACCACTCCGTTCTTTAAGAGGATCACGCGGTCCGCCATCCTCGCAATCTCCTCATTGTGAGTAACCAACATCAACGTGGCACCGGCTCTCACAACATTTTCCAGTACCGCAAGAACCTCAATACCGGTGTCATGATCCAACGCCGCCGTCGGCTCATCAGCCAGAATAATCCGCGGTTTTTTCACCAATGCCCTGGCGACGGATACGCGCTGCTGCTGTCCGCCGGACATCTGCGCCGGATAACTGTCCCTCCGCTGTGCCAGCCCGACGCTCTCCAATGCTTCCGCTGCCTCCATATGATTATCGCATAATTCGCCGATAAAATCCAGATTTTCTTCAGCCGTCAGTAGCGGCATCAGGTTGTATGCCTGAAATATAAATCCGACCGAATTTCTGCGGTACATGGTCAGCGTCTTTTCATCCGCATGGGAATAGTCCTCGCCGTCAAATAAAAAGGTTCCGCTCGTCAGCTCATCCATACCGCCGATGATATTGAGCAGGGTTGATTTCCCGCAGCCGGACTCACCGAGAATAACAAGAAATTCTCCTTCACGGACATCGAGGTTAATCCCTTTCAAAGCCTGTACCTGATTCTCCCCCTCCCCAAATGTCTTTCTGACATCCCGCAGGGAAACGATCGCTTTCTTCTCCTCCGTAAAGCCTAAATTTAAGCCGCGCTCATCCACCGCGATGGCAGCCAGCATCGCCAGATTCTCGCAGAGACTGACATCCTCATCGTTATACAGAGAACCGTCTTTTTTATTGATGATCTGAATGCAGCCGATCACCTCATACTTATTTACCAGCGGAACGCAGACCATACTTCTGGTCACGAACCCGGTCGCCTCATCAAAGCGTCCGGCCCAACGCGCATCCTTCTGGCAATCCTTCACCACCGTGGTTTTTCCGGTCTGAACCACCGCACCCGCGATGCCCTCCCCCGGTGCAAGGCTGAGGCCGGTAAGATCAGCGCCGCCGATCCAGAAGGACGGATAAATCCGCTGGTCGCCGCCCGCATTATACGCCCAGACCGTTCCGGCTTCCGCTCCAACCGCCTTTACGACCTCCTCAAGGCTTGTCCGCAGCGCATCCTCCAGAGTATCGGATTCCTGCAAAAGCCTTGTAATCTCCCATACCACCTGTGCATAGTCAATTCTGTTGTTCGTACCCATGAGATTCCTTCCCCTTTTCATATTCAAAAGCTCCGGCTCCTGTCTGTTTTAATTTCCGCTTACATTTGTCAGATTCAGATAGCGGATTCGGCGCAGCGCAATTACATTGACAATCACTGCAAACAGCGCTCCGACCGCGCACGCATACAGACAGGCGAGCGGATTCGGTGTCCGGACATACCGGAGCGCTCCTGTTTCAATCATTCGGATCACCACATAAGACAGCGCCAGTCCAAAGCCGCATCCGATCACAAATCCGATTACGGTCAGAACAATGTTGTCCCTGTACACATATACCCTGGTCTCCTTTAACGTAAAACCGTTGACCCGCATCACGGCCAGTTCCCGCGATTTGCGGTTAATGTGCATAACAATCTGATTCAGGAGAACCAGCACCGCCATCACGGCGGACAAAACGAGACAGAGCGCAATCATGATATTGACAGAGCCCACATCCGCCTGCACAGCCTCCTCAAACGCACTGTTGTCCTTCAGGGATAAAAAGCCGTCCATGTCCCGAACCTGATCATACAGACCGTCAATGTCTCCCTTCAGGAAATACACGCAGGGATCCGCCGTCTCCCCCACAGCCTCCTCATAATAACTGTCTGTCATCACAAACAGATGGTAGGGGAGATAGTGCTCAATCACGCCTGCAACCTGAACCTCCTGCCCGTTCCCCTCCGAGTCCATTATCTCCACCGTACTCCCGGCCGACAGATCATAGAGCTCCGCGCACTTCGAGGAGACAAGAACCCCATTCTCCGGGACATTTACGATTTCGCCCGTGTCCGCATCCTCAAGCACCATATACTCCGCCAGTTCCTCCGCATCCGGCACGGCAACGACATGAACCCTCTCCCAGTCTCCGCCGTCCGCACGGAAGCTCTTTAATTTGTCCTGAACCGCCGTGTAGGTGATGTCTTCCTCATCCAGAATCGCCTCGAACTCCTCCGCGGAGCCGACGCTGCTGTCGATCACAAGACGGTTTTCATATAAAAAATAGTGTTCAAACTGTATACTTGTGGAATTTGCGATGGATAACCGCATGGAAAAACAGATGACCAGAAGAGAAACACAGCCCGCCACGCCCACGATCGTCGTCAGCATACGCCCCTTATCGCCGAGGGCGTTTTTGATCATGGTGCGGGAGTACAGGCCGAGCTTCCGATATCCCTTCCAATTTTCAAAAAAGAATTGTTTCCCCTGTGCGGGTACTTCCCCGCGAAGCAAGACTGTCGCCGGCTGCCGCACCAGCTTTGCGCAGGCCGCCCATGTCGCCAGGAGAAATACCGCCAGACAGAGTCCCACTGCGATCAGACCGTATCTCCACGCAAAGGTCAGCGGGATCGTCCCGATCACAAAATCCTCCGTAAAAATCGAGAGCACGATAAACTCCACGATTCCGGTAAGGGCAAGACCGATCAGGATCCCAAACACTGCGCAGAGTGCATTATAACGCATATAATGTGATAAAATTTCTTTTGAGGAAAAACCAAGGGCCTTCTGCGCCCCGATCAGCGTCCGCTGTTCGTCGATCATCCGCGTAACGGCCGAATAGCAGACCACGATCGCTACCAGAAGAAAGAGAAATGACACCGCATAGCTCACGCCGTAAATCCCGTCCACGGTAATTTGAATTCCGCGGAGATCTCCCATCTCATTCCGGCCGGAGATGATCCAGTCCTCCTGTCCCAGCTCCTCGAACTCCTCTGTCAGGGCGGCTTCCCGCTGCGTGTATTTCGATGAAAAATAAGAAACCTCATCCAGCGCATCATTCCGGACATACGCTTTCGTATATCGGCCGCCGTAGTAATCCGCGTTGAACGCTTCCTGCGTGAACTGTATGTAATAGGATACAGAACCGATTCCCTCCGCGCTCTGCCCCCTTGAATCGTCAAAATCGGCAAGGCAGTACGCCGGCTGATTGATGATCGCCGTCACGGTGAAGGTATCCGTCACCAGCTCTCCCCCGTGTTCCAGCGTCAGCGTATCGCCGACCCGGATGCCTTCCTTCTCTGCGAACATCTCCTCGACCGCCGCCTCGTCCGAAGCGGAGGGCAGCGTCCCCTCCAGCACCTCCGGCACGTTCAGCTCGTCGCAGAGGGACAGTGCCTGCAGGATAATCCGCTCTGTCCCGGTATCCATCCGGACCGTCGTCGCGTATCCGCCCTCCACGGTGTCTGCGCCATCCCACCCGGAGATCGTCTCCAGATCCTCCTCTGTGATGCCGTCCGCAGAGGTGATCTCCGCCGTCGCCAGCCGGTTGCTGACAAAATACGCATCTGTCTCGTCAAGAATCGCCGTCGCCGCGGAGTTCAGGCCGAGAAAAACCGCGATGCTGGTCGCCGCAATAAAGGAAACCGCAAAAAAGGAAACCCAATTCTTTTTAATACTTCTCAGCAAATACTTACTTCCGGCTTTTTTCATCAATACTCCACCTGACCAAACAATCATTTCTTTTAATGAAAGTTTAGCTTTTTACAGAAGTATTGTCAACAAAAAGGCGTCAGATTCCCTGTTTTCTTCCGCACAAAGTCCGACCTGATTTCACATCATTCCAGAAATACAGATTTTCCGGCTCCACCACCCGGAACATGGGAAACAGCGGCTCCATATCCGGGCAGATCTGTGCAAAGTGATTCTCCAGACCATCAAAAAAGTGCTCCTCATAGACGGGCGTCCTGTGATCATTCCAGACGGCGCAGTAGAAAATATCCGCCTCCACCAGATCCTGGAACAAATGGCTGCCGTAGCTGAGCTCCGGCGTGTATCCCGCCCGGTTATCCGAGACCTCGCAGATGCCGCAGCAGTTGGAGATGAAGGCAAAGGTCACCGGCACGCCGAGCTCCGGGGAGGAGGTTCCCACCCGTCCCGGCGTCATCAGCAGAATCTTTTTTCCGCGTTCCCGATAATAAAGATTCAGCCTGCGGAGCGCCTCCGCCGACTGCGGCTTCAGATTATACGGATATTCGTAGTAGGCAATCGGGTCAATCTGCACTACCACATCCACACGGGTTTCCCGGGAATTTCCCATGGAAGAATCCGTCAGTGAAAAGAAAATGTCCTCCTTCGCAATCTCCGGGATCACCGCTACTCCCCCCTTCGCACCGGTGTAGAGCGGACGGCATTGCAGCAGATTTACGACAAACTCGCCCTCCTCATCGATATTGACGGTATACTCGATATCCACCGGATTCCCGTAAACCTCCTCCAGCACCTTCAGGATTTTCTGCATATATGCGGTAAAAACCCGGTTTCCCAAAAGCTTCTGGCAATTGACAAACCAGACCTGCCGCCAGCGGTTCAGCCGTTTCAGCGCGGCCTCCGCCTCATAATCCCGCTCCATCACCGCCTTTTTATACCAGAGCGGGAGCTGATCCAGGAGAGAATCAAAGGTCAGCGTCCGGATCCGGTTTTCCGAAATGTCCAGAACATCAATATTCCTCTGGGAATACCGGTGCCGGTCCGCGACAGAGCTGTAGAGAGGGACATCCGGCCGATCCAGACCGGACAGGCGCGGATAATCATTCTCAGGCCGGTCTACCGCGCGGGTGCCGAGCCCCGCCACGATGCGGAGCAGTCCCGCGGACAAATCCATATCCTTCCGCATCCGGTACATGCTGTAGCTGTAGCCCACACCCGCTGCCGCCGGGAAATAATAATCTCCCCAGAATGAGCCGGAGACACGCTGCACCAGCACTGCCATCTGCTCATCCATCTGTTCCAGCCCTCTCTGCCGCCGGTATTCCAGCGCGGAAATGTCCATCGTGCTGGCATAAACCGTCCGCACGGCAGCTTCAAAATCCTCCAGACACGCCTCGGGAGTACCCTGATTTACGCAGAACACCGACTCATACTTTCCGGCAAAGGCGTTGTTAAATCCATCCTCCAGAAAGCTGGAGGAGCGCACGATGATCGGGCTGCCGCTGTAATACTCCAGAAGAGCGCGGAATTTTTCCCGGATATCCGGCGGAAACTCTCCGGACAGAAGCGCCTGCCGCAGCGGCTCCGCCTCCGTGTAATAGCCCTCCTGCGTCCGCTGGACAAGCCGCATCTTCCAGCAGTTGTTGGCCACGATATAGCTGTAAAACACATCCGAACCGATATAAAAGGAGTCGTGCGGCTCCGTGTAAGACACATACTCCGGGAGACGGGTCTCGACAATCCGCCGCGCCAGAAGCATGCCGCAGGCTTTTCCTCCGATCGCCCCGCTATCCACCATCCGGTCGCGGAGCTTAAAATAATCCTTCGGCGTAAAGTACGCTTTGATCCGCTCGTGAAGCTTCGGATCCTTCGTCATCGTGCTCTCGATGATCTGATCCTCCATCTCCCCGGAGAAATTGCCGTGCTTGTATTCAAGGCGAGCCAGCGTGAAAAACCGGTCGTAGCTGTCCAGATTCTGATCCTGACTCTCCGCCTTCACCTCATCCACCAGATGATAATACCGGCTCAGCGGGATACCGCCGCGCAGGGTCTTACACCCGCCGGTCTCCATGTCGCAGACATGCGGAAGAAACATCTCCGGCAGATTCCGATTCCAGACCTTTAAGGGCTGCAGATAAGTCCTGCCATCTCCGGAATAGACATCCAAAAGGAGCTGGGTCGTATTCCGGATCTTCGCCACTGCGTCATAGGAGTGGCGTCCGCGGAGCAGCGGAAAATAGGCAACCGTGTCCAGAATAAAGAGATACGGGCAGGTCAGACGGAAAAAATTTCCCATCATCAGATCCGTGTACCAGACCGACTGGAGAGAAGAAAGACTGTCAAAAACATAGAACGCGTCGTACCCTTCCTCCGTGATCCGGCTGCGGATATTCACGGTGAAGGTTTCAAACCCCTCATTCGGGTCAAACTCGTATATTTTCAGCCCCGTCTGCGGCGAAAGCAGCGGCTCATGGTCTCCGAACCTCATATAAATCAGGTTCCGCCCGTCCGCGATCGCCTGTTTTACAAACGGGCCGGCAAAGAACTGAAACTCCTCCAGAGTCGAAACCTGCCAGACCACATTGTCGCCCAGCCGGATACTGTCCAGTGTCTCATCGACTCCCGGAATCCCACTCAAAATCGGTTCAAACGCGCTCATATCCCGTGTCTCCTTTCCTGCGAAACAATAAAAAAGGGCGCTGTGAAAAACTCTCGTCTCTCACGGCGCCCTTGCCTCTTCTGAAAATGATACATTTATTGTAACAACAGAAAAGAAGACCGTCAATATAAGTTTTTATTTTCACAAAGTTTCATCAGTCCGAAACTAGATTTTTAACAATGTCAAAGCAGTCGAAGGTCGCAAAATAGTCCTTCGGTGTCTCTGCCCGGCGGATCAGCTGCGCGCTTCCGTCCTCTTTTAAGAGAATTTCCGCGGACCGAAGCCGTCCGTTGTAATTGTATCCCATGGAAAAACCGTGGGCGCCGGAGTCATGGATAATCAGATAGTCGCCCATGTCAATCATCGGCAGCATCCGGTCAACGGCGAATTTATCACAGTTTTCGCAGAGAGATCCGACCACATCATATTTGTGGTCGCAGGGCGTATCCTCCTTCCCTGCCACCGTAATGTGGTGGTAGGCTCCATAGATAGCCGGACGCATCAGATTTGCCGCGCAGGCATCCACGCCGATGTACTCCTTGTATGTGTGCTTTTCATGAATCGCCTGTGTGACCACACATCCGTAGGGTCCCATCATAAACCGCCCCATCTCTGTATAAATATCCACATCGCCCATACCCGCGGGGACAAGCACCTCATTGTATACGCGCTCCACCCCGGCTCCGATCGCCCGGATATCATTCGGCGTCTCCTCCGGCCGGTAGGCAATGCCGACCCCGCCGGAAAGATTGATAAAGTCCATCTGCACTCCGGTCTTCTCCCGGATCTCAAGGCAAAGTTCAAACAGGGTCTTTGCCAGCGTCGGATAATAGTCATTCGTCACCGTGTTGCTCACCAGAAACGCGTGCAGGCCGAAACGCTTTACGCCCTTTTCCTTTAAAATACGGTAGCCCTCAATGATCTGATCCTTTGTAAAGCCGTACTTTGCATCGCCGGGGTTGTCCATGATGCCGTTGCTCAGCGTATAGACCCCGCCCGGATTGTAGCGGAGACTCATCGTCTCCGGAAAATCGCCGATCAGATTCTCCAGATACGCGATGTGCGTGAAATCGTCCAGATTAATCGTCGCGCCGATCTCATTCGCATAGAGGAACTCCTCCGGCGGTGTATCGTTGGAGGAAAACATAATCTCCTCCCCGGAAAATCCCAACGCGTCCGAGAGCATCAGCTCTGTCATGGAAGAACAGTCCGTCCCGCAGCCGTATTCCTTTAATATGTTCAGTAAAAACGGATTCGGCGTCGCCTTCACTGCAAAATACTCACGAAATCCCGGATTCCACGAGAAAGCCTCCTTTACAGCCCGTGCGTTCTCACGAATCCCGCGCTCATCATACAGATGGAATGGCGTCGGATATGTCTTTACAATCTCCTCAATCTGTTCCTTTGTGACAAAAGTCGGCTTGGTCATCTTCGGTTCGTCTCCCTTATCAAAATCACTATGTATGAAAGTATACACATAAAATTCTCTTTGCGTAAGAGGTTTATTTTATTCTATTATCAGATTAAAGCGCGGCTCTCACTGGCTTCCTGATACAGTCTGCGAAGCACATCTCCGTGAACCCCGATTCTGGCCGGATCCAGTGTACAGATCACTCGTTTGCAGCTTCGCATGACCTGCCGCGCCCTCTGATAAGTCTCCTCACCCGCATCCGAAAACGGAGCCGTGCTGATCACCTCGGCTGCCAGCGCTCTCGCACAGGGATAATCCAGATCATTTTCCCAGAGAATGCCGGTCGCAAAGGGAACCGCTTCCCGCTGCAGGCGGCGGAAGACAGGCATTCCTGTCCCGCAGCCGGCGATGACAAAAACCTCCGGCTTCCCCCGCGGCGCCGCAAGCTCCAGACTGCCGGTCCGTCCGTCGCAGGAACCGGCTGTCACCTGAAAAAGCGATTCGATATATCCATCCGTGAAAATTTCCTCCGGCGTGCCGAGACGGTCGATCCGGTCGTCCCGGATACAGGCCACCCGGTCCGAGATCCGCTCCGCCAGATCCAGCTCGTGAAGCGACAAAATGACCGAGAGGTCGCGCTCCCGCGCCATCTTTTGGAGCACGGTCAGAAACTCCAGTTTATACCGGATATCCAGAAAGGAGGTCGGCTCGTCCAGAACAATCAGCTCCGGTTCCTGACAGAACGCACGCGCCAGCATAATGCGCTGCTTCTGACCGTCGCTGGTCTTCTCAAAATCACACTCCGCCAGATCAAGGATATTGACTGCTTCCATGGCTTCCCTGACTGCCTGCCGGTCCCGCTCCCCCAGAATCCCGAACCTTCCGGTATACGGATAACGTCCGGTGGCAACCACATCCTCACAGGTCATCCGCTCCGGATGAATCCGCTCCGTGAGCACCACGGACATTTTTTCGGATAATTCCTGCGGTGAGATCGCCTGCAGTGATTTTCCGTCCAGACACACCACCCCGGCAAGCGGCGCAAGCTGGCGGATGATGCTTTTCATGATCGTCGTCTTCCCCGCGCCGTTGGGGCCGATCAGGGTCAGGATTTCTCCGCGCTGCACGTGGATCTCAATGTCGCGGATCAGGGGAACGCCCTGATAACCGACGGTAAGGTTTTCTGTGTGAAAATAAAAATCCCTGCTCATGTTTGTTTCCTCTGATCCCTGTGTATTATGACATATATTACCACCGGCGCCCCAAACACCGCCGTCACCGTGCTGATGGAAAGCTCCGTCGGCGCAAAAAGCACCCGCGCCAACAAATCACAGAAGAGGCAGAATGCCGCACCGCCCAGAAAGCATGCCGGAATCATGACCAGCGGTTTTGCCGTCCGGAATAAGCTTTTCATCAGATGCGGTACCGCGATCCCGACAAAGGAAACCGGCCCCGCAAAGGCCGTCACACAGGCCGACAACACGCTGGAAAGAAGAACCAGCGCCGCACGGAACAGCCGGATATTCACCCCCATATTCGCCGCGTAAGCCTCCCCCATCTGATATGCGCTGATCGACTTTGACAGCAGAAACACACAGAACATTGCGGCAAAAATGACCACCGCCATCACAGCCACATTGTTCCATGTAATACCGGAGAAGCTCCCCTGAGACCAATTGTGGAGATTGACAATATTGGAATCATCCGCAAATGTCACCACAAATTCCGTGATTGCCGAGCAGATATAACCGATCATCACGCCGCCGACAATGAGAATCGACATCCGGTCCACCGCTTTGGAAAGCAAAAGCACAAATCCCATGGAAATCATGGCACCCGCAAAGGCCGCCGCGATCATCCCCCATGATGTGACACGGATCGATCCGGCCAGACACCAGACCATAAACAGCGCCACAACCAGCTTCGCACCGGAGGAAATCCCCAGAACATAAGGACCGGCGATCGGATTGTGGAAAAAAGTCTGCAGCAGATACCCGGACAGTGCCAGCCCGCCGCCCAGTATCATCGCCGCCATCGCCCGCGGGAAACGGATCTGCATGACAATATCCGTCCATGTCTCGCTGTTGCCGTCTCCCGCAAGAATATGCAGCACCTCGCGAAGCGGGATCCGCACACTCCCGATGCAGATATTCAAAGTCAGAAATACTAAAACGCAAAAAATCAACACAACATATGGCAATATATATCGTGTAGCAGTTTCTGTTCTTTTTTCTTTCAGCTTATTGCTCAACTATCTCACCATCTCTTCTTTGTCATGTTATCCGATCTGTTTCGCCGTTTTTTCACAGTAAGCAAATCGCTCCCCTCTGCTCAGGATGCGTCCGGATGTTGTCGACCTATTCCGAAGGCAACTTTTGTAGGGGCGCTTTTAGCTGAGATGAAATCCAGCGCTTACGGAAACTTAGACGCGAAGGCTCTCCTGAGCGTCTTAGTTGCAGTTAGCGATTAGTTCATCGAAGCGTTGCCCCGGTTGCCTTGGAATAGGTCGACAACACCGGTCGCATCCGTCCACAAAAATTTTTTATTCCCCCACCTGATAGAGATACTCCATGTCTCCTGTCTCCCCGTTCAGCATCTTCCGGATATCCGACGTAATCGTCCCCAGTTCCATCGAAGCCTGATACAGATTCTTCGTCGTACAGTAGACATGTCCCTCCGAAACCGCCTTAAAATTCTCCAGCAGCGGACTCAGCGCGAGAAAATCATCCATGCTCTCCACTTCCCCCTCAATGGTACTGTTGTAGATCAGATAGTCCGCATCCTTTGCCGCCGCATAAAACTCCTCCATCTGCATGCTGACTGTGGAGGAAGCACTCTCCTCCTCGTCCCCGAGATCCGCAAAGATATATGTGCCGCCTGCCTGTTCGATCATCCGCGGAAGATAATCCGAGGATTTCCGGACATTGACCGCACCGGTACTTGTAATGTAAAAGAACGCCACAGTCGCGCCGCTTTCCTCCCCTTCCTCACTCTCATACAGGGCCGCCTGCGCATCAAAAACCTCCGCCGCCTGCTCCTCCCGGCCGGTCAAAACGCCGTAGAGCATGATCCACTCCATCCGCCCCAGAGGATCCGACTCATAGCTGGAATAATCCACGATCACCGGAATCCCCAGACTCTCCAGCTCCTCCTTCACCTCCGGCGTGTGATAAATCATCGTATTCTCGACGGCAAGTCCGCAGCCCTCCGACAGAATAAGCTCATAGTCCGGAGCAGAATATTTCCCCGCGTAGACGATGTCGCCCGCCTCCATTTTCTCCGCCGCCTCACTGATATACCATCCGTCCGCATCCAGCGCGGAAAACCGTATATCGTCCAACGCGTCCAGCGACACATACATATCCATCACCGCCGAAGCGGCCAGATAGACATTAGCGATCGGCCGGCAAAGGACCGTGATTTCCTCATCCAGCCCCTCCGGCGCCGTCTCCCCCTCCGGCACAACGAGATACTGTCCCTCGCTCTCAATGGTAATCAGGGCAAAACCGCCCTCATAGTAATCAATACGAAACCCTTCCGCATATTCCAGTTCCATCTCACGGTCATAAGCCAGTGTCCCGAGTGTCTGCGGGACTTCGATTTCCCCGGACTGCTCTGCGGATTCCGCTTCTGTATCCGCCGCACTCTCCTGTCCGCTTCGCTCTCCCTGCACGGCAGAACAGACAGCGCATGAAAAGAGCAGCACTGTCAAAAACACTGCTGCCAGACATTTCTTTTTCATTTCCTCTCCCGTCCTATGTTCCTTCTGACCGCACAGATTATCGCAACAACAAGAGCAGCGACAGCCGCGCTGATGACCGCCGGAAACACGGTCGGCGATGTCTTCGCGCCCGCAACAGACGCGCTGTCAAATGTAAGTGTATATTCAATCTCATGCGGCACGCTCATCGCCGTTGTGTCCGCCGTCACATCCATCGGCTCATCAAAGGCAGTCACCGGAATCTCAAAAACAGAATTTCCGTCCTCATTGACCGGAAGATAGGTCACATCCTCCACAATCATATAATCATAATACGGACTGCTCCACTCGATGCGCGCCGTCGCGGTCTGATTCTCCACAATCAGCTCGCAGGGTGAGGCAACCGACGCCCTCCCGCTGCCGCCCGCAAGGACAACCTCAACCGTATATACGCCATCCTCTAACTCTTCCAACATAGGCTCTCCTCCGGTTTTGTATATTACTATCGTTATACCACAGCCGGAGGAAAATATCTACTCCATCATGTTGTAAATCAGCCGCAGGATCGATGTCATGGATTCCTTCTGCGACCCGTAGAAATGACTGCACAGCTCCTCCATCTGCTCGCCGCAGTCTCCGCCATAGTCAAAAAGATAATCCACGCTGACATCCAGCGCCTCCGCCAAACGGTACATCACATACGAAGAACATCCGCTCCTTCCTGTCTCTATGTCATACAGGAATTTGGAGGAAATCCCGGCCAGCTCCGCAAGCTGGTCTCTGGTATAATGCCTCCTCATCCTCATTTCGTAAACCTTTCCTCCGCTTCCCGCGTTAAAGTCCCAATAATCCCTTCCGCATAACATCAATTTGTCCCCTCTTCAATCCGATTCACTCACACAGCCATTTCATCCAGAAGCTTTCTGATATTCTCCCTCTCCTCTACGGGTAACTTCTGTCCGCTGTAAAGCACGGATATTAAATCAGAAGGGCGGCCCTCAAACCAGAAATCAATCTCTTCCTTCAATATCTGCCGTATATATTCCTTTGCATCCCGCTCCGCGTGTGCAAAGGATATCCTGCCCACACGGTATGTACTGACATAACCCTTGTCAGACATTTTCTTTAAAAAAGTCACCATCGTCGTGCGTGCATAGTCTTTTCCGTAGCACTCGCGCATCCTTACGATGAGTTCCTGCACAGGAATATCACCATCGGCATCCCAGATCAGCTTCATGATCATCTGCTCGCACGCACTGAGTCTCCTGACCTCATATCCTTTTTCCATCTTTTCCACCTTAACCCGTCTGCAATTATAAACGCGTCTATATTATTCGACGTCTTCATTTTATCCAATCCGTTGTAATAATTCAAGATTCTTTTCGGATTGTATAATTCTTATATCAGTACGAAAAATACATGAATACCGCTATTCCCATAGCTCAATTTCCGCTTCCCTATAATACTCAGAAAAAAAAGGGAGGAATTTCGATGAGTTCTGTAAATTCCATGGACATTTTTCGCAAAAATCTTGCCAACCTCATTCAGCAGGATCCGCACACTTCCATGCGCAATCTCAGCACCAGCATCGGCGCTTCCGACAGCTACATCCGGAAGATTCTGGCGGAGGGCGCCTCTCCCTCCTTTGACAAGATTGACGCAATCAGTGAATTTTTCAACATCAACAGCTGGGAGCTGTTCTACGACGCGGACAACGATGACAATGATTCGCTGGCAACCATCCAGCTTTTAAACCGGATGCCGAAGGATATGCTGCCGGTCGTCCAGTCCTACCTTGACTACCTTTTGAATCGTCAGGAGTCATAACTGTCCCGGACACACAGCGCGCCGTACCCGACCAGCTCATTCGGATACGAGGCAAAACCCGGCATTGCCCTCGCCCCGCGGCGGAGGTATGCTTTTATTTTTTCTCCGTAAAGATACGGATCATTCCCCAGCCGAATCCCCCACTCCATCAGCAGCGCCGCCGCTCCGGTGACAAAGGGCGCCGCCATGGAGGTGCCGGTCTTCGCCGTATATCCTCCTCCGGGCGCACAGGAAATGATATCGACGCCCGGTGCTGCCAGATCCGGCTTCTCCGGATAGATTCGCTCCTCCCCGCCGCGGCCGGAAAAGGACGCATAGCTGTCAAACGCGGCATCGTAGGCTCCCACAGAAATCACCTTCTGCGCGGTGGCCGGGATGGTGATGGTATTGTATGGCGCCGGATACAAAAAACCGGTTCCCGCCGACAAAACGGATGAGCCGGGAAGCCAGAGATCATATTGCCCGGTGTCAATCTTTACGGGACGCAGAAGAATCTCCCACACACCGGAGGGAAGCCGGGAGCTCTTCGGGATAAAATCAAAATAGATTTCCTGATCCGTGCTGTAGGGGCGCGGTTCTCCGTAATAGACGAGCAATTCCATCTCTTCCACGGAAAAGCGCTGCGTCTGCCGGTCGGCAGAAAGCGGACCGATCAACCCTCCGTCCGGTCGGCGAAGCGAAATTTCAATCTGATCCTCATAGGACTTCCACAGTTGTATATTCAGCGTTGTCTCATAATCCCCGACGGAAAAATCGATGATGGCGGTGTCCGCACCGGAAAGACGGCCGGCCGCGTGCGTGCGCGAGGTGCCCTCGTTTCCGGTTCCCGCCACAAGGACCGATTTCCAATAGGAAGCGGCTTCCGTCAGGTAAGTCTCCACCAGAGACGTCCCGCGATGGGAACCGTAATTATTGCCGAAGCTCAGGTTGACGGCCACCGGCATCTGCAGCTCCTCCGCCCGCCGCAACACATAGTCCACAGCGAGCATCAGCTCACTCGTCCGCGGAAATCCATCCGGATCCGCCGTTCCCAATTTGACAACCAACAGAGAGGCGCGGGGCGCCATACCGCGGTATAGTCCCTCCGAAGCCCTCCCGTTTCCGGCACAGATCCCCGCCACATGCGTACCGTGGCCGCTGAGATCCCGGCTGGGAACAACCGCGTAGCGCTCCTGCTGCGTGGGCTGCGATAATGCCTCGTTGATCTCTCCGCTGTCAAACACACGGTCCAGCGTCTGATCCCAGAGATTCACAATTCTCGTTGTTCCGTCCTCGTTTCTGAAATCCGGATGGGCATAGTCGATGCCGGAGTCAATGACGGCAACGAGAATTCCCGCGCCGTACAGAGAAGCCGGACTCCCCGCTGCCTGCAAAACATTGACACAGGAAACGCGCCTGCCTTCGCTGACCGCGAAGAACAGGCGCTTTGGTTTTTCAATGTATTCGATTTCAGGCCACCCGGAAACCTCCCCGACGCGATCCTCCGGAACGGTTAAAACCGCATAGCCGTTCAGCAGCGGATGAATCCGAATTCCATTCCGGACCGACGGCGCATCCGCCAGACTGCCGGAAGCCTTGACAATCATCTGCCATGTCTTTTCGGC
>JAJQBV010000116.1 GCA_021203115.1 Clostridiales bacterium
ATCTGAGACCTCCGCCTGCCGCAGCGTCAGATGCTCTGTATTCTGGAGCACTTCCCTCATCCGCATGGTATATTCCACCTTGTCCGCCTGTGCGCGAAGGGAATGGACAGCGGGACCCTTGGATTTGTTCAGCATCTTTGACTGAATAAAGGTATTATCAATATTGACCCCCATCTCCCCGCCGAGCGCATCGATTTCTCTCACCAGATGCCCCTTTGAGCTTCCCCCGATATTCGGGTTGCAGGGCATCATGGCTACGCTCTCTATGCTGATCGTAAACAAAATGGTATCCAGTCCCAGACGTGCACAGGCAAGGGCCGCTTCGCACCCCGCGTGTCCCGCACCGACAACACAAACGTCATACTCTTCTCTGACTACAGACATCTCTCAACTTCCTTCCGGTTCTCATTTTCCCATACAAAACTCCGAAAAAATCTCATCGATCAGATCTTCCCCTACCGATTCCCCGATGACCTTTCCCAATTCCTCGTAAGCGCTCATCATGTCGATGGTCAGAAAATCCTCCGGCATCCCGTCCTTCATACTTTGGAGAACAAGCTGCAGACTCTTCTCCGCCTCCGCCAAGGCATGCTTTTGTCTCTCATTCGAAATAAATACCTCATCATTGAACGAAATTTTTCCATCGAAAAACATATCCTGAATCATTTGCTCTAACTGCTCTATGCCGCTTCCCTTTTTCGCGGAGACAGATAAAATCGGGTCATTCAGATATCGGCGGACATCCTCTTCGCAAATCTGCGGATCCAAATCCGCTTTATTGAGAAGAATAATGGTTCGTTTCCCCTTAACCGCCTTCATAATTTTCCGATCATTTTCATCTATCGCAGCGGATGAATCCATCACATAGATCACCAGATCTGCTTTTTCAAGAAATTCCCTTGAACGGGAAACACCGATTTTTTCTACCACATCCTCCGTATCGCGAATTCCCGCCGTATCGATGATCCGCAGTCCGACACCGCCGATTTGAATCTGTTCCTCCAGAATATCTCTCGTCGTTCCCGGAATTTCCGTGACAATCGCGCGATCCTCCCCAACCAAAAGATTCATCAGGGATGATTTCCCAACATTCGGCTTTCCGACAATCACAGTCCGGATGCCCTCTTTTATCATTTTTCCGTTTTCCGAGGAGAGAATGAGACGGTGAACACTCTCACAGATATCATTCATCTTGCCCTGTAATTTCTCATAATATCCATCCAGAGAATAGTGTTCGGGGTCATCCAGAGTCGATTCAATATAGGCCGTCTCATAAAGAAGATCGTCTCTTATTTTCCTCACTTTCGCGGAAACAGCGCCCCTTAGCTGACTCACGGAGCTTTTCAGAGCAAGATCACTTTTTGCATTGATCACATCGATGACCGATTCCGCCTGAGAAAGATCAATCCGTCCGTTTAAAAATGCGCGTTTTGTAAATTCTCCGGGCTCTGCCGGACGGGCTCCGCAGTGAAATGCCGCCTCCAGAATCCGTTTCATCACCAGAACACCGCCATGACAGTCGATCTCCACGACATCCTCTCTGGTGTATGTCCGGGGAGCTTTCATAACCAGAAGCAACACTTCATCGATCACTTCCCCATTATCCATGATATATCCGTAATGAACCGTATGGGACTCCATGTCAGATATTTTTTTCTCTGATTGATTTACTGCAGAAAAAAACATGCGGCTCGCTACCGCAAATGCTTCTTCCCCGCTGATGCGGACAATCCCGATTCCCGAGTCAGACATCGCCGTCGCGATCGCTGCGATTGTATCTGTTTTCACCATTCATTCCTCATTTCCGCGGATATTGAAAAAGTTCCGGTAAAACCGGAACTTCTCCATCAATCTTTTTTCTCTCTGTCATTCCGCCGATAATTATTATGATTGCTTCTCGGCTCCCGCTTCAGTGCCACAACCACATGACGATAAGGACCCTCTCCCTCACTGTAGGTCGTCACATACCGGTCATTCTGCAGAGCGGAGTGAATCACTCTTCTCTCAAACGGATTCATCGGCTCCAGAGATACCGGCCTCTTTGTCCGCTTTACCTTGTAGGCGATATTTTTTGCAAGATTCTCAAGCGTTTCTTTTCTCCGGCTCCGGTAATCTTCTGTATCCAGTTTCACTTTGATATAGGTATCCAGATTCTTATTGATCGCCAGGTTGGTCAGATACTGCAGTGAATCCAGCGTCTGTCCTCTCTTTCCGATCAGAACGCCCACATCGTCGCCCTTCAATTCGACATCGTAAACATTCTCCTCCTCCTCGGAGGCAGTAATGAGGATCTCTACCTGCATACCCATCGCTTCCAAAACGCGGCTGAGGAAATCCCGGATACAATCTTCTGATGTAAATTTCTTTCTTACTTTAATAACGGCCGGTTTGCTGTTAAATCCCAAAAAACCGGTACTTCCCTTTTCAATGACCTCATATTCGATCTGATCACTGGTCACACCAAGCTTTATCAGGGCATCTGTGATCGCATCGTCAACTGTTTTTGCTGTCACTTCAATATATTCCATACTCTATACCCCTCCTATTTCGAATTTTTCTCGTTATAATTCCTGACCTTATTTGCCTTTGACGCCAGACTTCCTTCCTTATATTTCGTCTGTGAATTCCCCTTATAGGAAGTTTTCGCTGTGGAGGAAGCTTTCTCCGCCATGGTTTTATGCTTCTGTGCGTCGATCTGTCTCGTATTAATCCGGGCTGCGGAAGAAATCGTCTCTCCGGAGACACCTTTCTTTTCTGCTTTCTTTTTCGCCTTCGCCTCGGCTTTCTTCTCATTATCGGCTACAACTTTTGCCAGATCCATCCGGTCAAAATGGCGGTTCAGTAAAAGCTGCTGAATCACACGAATCACAGCACCTGCGATCCAGTAAAGGCCGACACCGATCGGAAGGAAAAACACGATCAGCAGAGAATAAAACGGCATGAAGTAATTCATCATCTTCATCTGGGAAGCCATCGCCTCCTGCTGGCCGTTGTTGTTATTCTGCTGCGGAACCAGCTTCATGCTGATAAACTGGGAACCAGCCGAGATGACCGGAATCAGGATGGCAATCACAATCAGAAAATACTGTCCCTCATTAAATCCGGTTGAAATCAATGTTCTCGGTGAATAAACAATATTTGCTCCGAGGAAGTTGTTAAAATGTTCTACTGTCGCCTGCGTGGACGTGACTGTATCCGCAAGTCCGCTGAATTTCTCCGCCAGTGTCTGCCAGTTCGCCGAGGTACATTTATAGAGAACATCGATGATGGAATCATATGCTTCCGTCTGTGTTCCTTCAAAATTCAGGCTGACATTTTTTAAGACGGAGTTTTTCGCAGAAATATCCGACAGAAAAGCTGTCATCGTATCCTGATAGCCGCTGGTATTCATAATACCGGTCACAACTGAATCAAAGGAATCCTTAACCCGCGTAACATAGGCAGGCACATTGTAAATCACCCGGTACAGAGGGAAAAGAATCAACAGTTGAATAATCATAAATACACAGCTTCCGGAAGGATTCACGCCGTATTTTTGATAAATAGCCTGCGTTTCCTCATTCATCGCCTGCATGGATGCGGAATCCTTACGCCCTTTATATTTCTTCTGTACTGCCTGTATCTCCGGATTCATGACCTGAGACATTTTTGAAAACTTCTGCTGCTGGTATGTAAGCGGAAGCATGCACAGGTAAATGACAACGGTAAAAATAATAATTGTCAGAGCAATATTCTGGATATTCAGAAAATCATCCAGAATGACATATATGCCATTCATAATCCAACCGAGCACCTTCGCAATCGGCCCGAGAATCGCATTGGAATTTTGTGTTAAAAGAAACAGGGAATTCATAATTTTCCTCCTGAAAGTTACGGAACCGGATCATATCCGCCCTTGGAAAACGGGTTGCACCGGAGTATTCTCCATGCCGCAAGCGCGCCGCCCTTCAAAGCCCCGTATTTTTCCACCGCCTGCAGGCCGTATGTGGAACAGGTCGGATAATAGGGACATTTACAGACCCTTGTCGGAGATATATTC
>JAJQBV010000153.1 GCA_021203115.1 Clostridiales bacterium
CCGCATATCCACTGCGTCCGGGCAGACAGGCAGCGCATCGAGCCGTCGGATACTCTTCAAAATGGGCAAGCCGATGTACTCGTCGTAGAGGTTGTAGCTGTGCCCGGCCACCAGAACCCGGATTTTGTCGATGTTATGCAGCGCATCTTCCTGTGCGGTAATTTTTTCCTGAAGATCCGCCTCCCATGCGGCGTGCGCTTTCTGCCATGCGGATTCGGCCTTCTGTCGGGATTTGCCGAGCTCCGTGCCGAGACGGATGTAGGCTTCCGCCTCCTGTTTTTTCATGTGAATATCCACTTCGCACGAGAGAAAGCGGATATCTTTTCCGCGAAATGTGTTGGTGCAGACATCATACAGTGCCTCAAAGCGGGTACACATGATGCCATCCTTGCCGAAGTCCGCGATGCGCGGGACAAAGATTGCGTCGCATTTTCCCTCCAGTGAAGCCACATGGCCGAGAAAAAGCTTGCTGGAGAGGCAGCACTCATCGACGGCATAGCGCTCACCGGCATCCTGAATCGCTTTGTTGGAGTGCGGACTGGTCACCGTCTCACAGCCGAGCTCGCGGAAAAACGTTTCCCAGAGGACAGCGTAGCGGTGATAGAGCAGCGCGCGGGGAATTCCTATTTTCATGTTTCTTTCAAACTCCTCACTGAATGTAGTTCTTTGACCGGAAGTATGCCAGATAGGCGGCGATCATTTTGCGCCCGACCTCCGGGCAGCGGATGCCGGACTGGCCGAGCAGCAGGTTCGTATTGCCGGTCTCGTAGACGGAGTCCCTTCCGAAAAAGTGCCACAACAGGTTTGTGTTGGTCTCGGTTGCCGTCTCAAAAAGGCATTCCAGGAGAACCATGGCATTCTGCGAGGCATCGGACTGCCTGATCCGGTTTTCCCATACAATAAAAGGAATGTAGCGGATCCGGTAGCCGCAGGAGCGGATACAGTTCATCACGGACAGTAGCGACTGCCCCTTTGGATTAATCAGGTTAAAGGCATGGCCGAAGCACTCCTCTTTCAGGGAAATGTAGACCAGCGCCTTTGCAACATAATCCACCGGCGTCATGTGGAACTGGTATTTCGCGAGGGGCATTCCCTCCATCTGGATCGCGCTGACCATGATCCGGCTGACCATGTCGTTCAGCTCGTAGATGCCGTTGGCAGCGCCGGTGATGTCGCCGGGACGGTAGATGGCGGCCTTCAAACCGCGCTTTCGCGCGAGATCCACCAGATGCTCGGATACCCACTTGGTCTCGGAGTAGGAGAGCGAGAATCCCCGCCAGTTTTCCGGAATCTCATCCTCCCGCAGCCGCTTCCCACGGTTGCCGGGCGTGTCAAAGACACTGTAGGAAGAGACATAGTGGTAGTATTTGGCCCTTCCTTCACCGGCAAGGCGGAGCGTCTCCGCGGTGCCGTCCACATTGGTGGCCTTCAGGTATTCATAGGGGAAGATGAAGTTCAGGATGGCACCGCTGTGGTAAATCACCTCAATTTCTTCGGCCAGCGTGTTCCATGTGTCTGCATCAACCCCCAGCTTCGGCTCGGAAAGATTGCCGACGACCGGCTGCAGGTAGTGCTCCATTCCGTCATTCCAGAGACGGTAGTGCTTCAGGTTTTTTTTCAGGCGTTCCATGCCTGCCGCTTCGGAGTCCGCGCGAACCAGACAGAAAATCCGCAGCCCGTTATGGTGGTAGTAGCGGAAAATAGCGTGAATTAGTTGCGCCCCCAAAAAGCCGGTGCCGCCGGTGAGGAAAATCTTCCGGCAGGCCGCCGGTGCCTTTGTGTATGCGGCGTCGAACCGGATGGAGTCATCCAATCGGCATTCGTTTTTCAGATTGATCGCTTTTGTCCGCCCGGATGCGCCGGAGAGGACAGAGTGGATGTAGCGGGTGATGCCCGCCACGGAGGAGTCCCGGAGGAGCTCCCGCAGATCCAGTTTGATGTGGAACTTTTCTTCGATGCTGTTGATCAGCTCAAAGCCCATCAGGGAGTCGCCGCCCAGCGCGAGGAAGGACTCGGTCGGGCTGAACTGATCGATTTTCAACACCTTCTGGAAAGCGGAGCGCACCTGAATGAAAATCTCGTCTGTCACATCCATAGATTTGTCAATCAGGGTATCCGCCGTGTCGATGGATTTTCCGATGATGTTGTCCGCGATGTCGTAGGACTTCCCGATGATCGTCTCTGCTTTTCCGATCGACCGGCCGAGAAGCGTGCTGTTCTGCTTTTTCATATAATAGCTCCGGCTGCTGTACAATACCGGAAGCTTACCCTCCAGATACAGGGTACGCGCCTTCAGCATCTGGAGCTTGCGGTTGTCCGTCCGGGGGATTGTGTCGCGGGGGACAAAGACCACATCGTAGAAGGAGAAGGAAAACCGGTCGGAGACAGCCTTGTTGATTTCCTGTATGCGCAGGGCAAAATTCTCTTCCGGACGGGACTCCACCACCGCGATGACCTGCTCCTTTGTGTCGGAGGCGACAGAGAAAAATCCGTAGGCTGCGCCTGCCAGAGCCGGTACGCCCTGTGCGATCGTCACCTGCAGGTCGCTGGGGTAAATGTTGTGGCCATTGACAATGATCATTTCCTTGATGCGGCCGGTGATATAGAGATGTCCTTCGTATAAAAATCCCAGATCGCCGGTCCGGTAGAACTCCATGTTATAACCGTCCAGCCGGGAGTGGAAGCAGCGGCTGTCCTTCGGATTCTGCCAGTATCCGTCGGTGACGCTCGGGCCGCCGAGGAAGATCTCGCCGATGCGCAGATCCGGATATACCCGGTGAGTTTTTGCGTTTCCGATGAGAACAGTCAGATCCTTTACCGGTGCGCCGACACTGACGATCTCCTTGATCCGGTTGGCATCGCCGCCGGAGGAAGCACCCGTATCAGAGCACTTCTCCTCTTCTATGATCACTGCGCGGTTTTTCTGGTATGACTCGTAGTCCAGCTTCAGCGTGCGGTAATCCTGACTCGCAAAGGTCGCGAGGCAGACGTTTTCCGAGACGCCGTAGCCGGGCGCCATGGCGTTCGGCGCGCAGCGGAACATCTTCGTGAAGCGCTCCACGGTCTTTGCACTGATAAACTCAGAGCCGTTCATAAAGTGCGTGACATGCGTGAGCGGATATTTTGCCGCCTCCTCCTCGGAAAAGATGCGCGTGCAGGCGTCATAGGCGGATCCGGGTCCCACGGTGAGCGTGGTCTTAAAATCGTACATCATTTTGACCCAGAGCTTCGGATTTTCCAGAAAACGGAGTGTCTGCAGGTAGTAGCCGACCGGTTTCGTCACCATGGGCGCCATGAGTACCGTCACGGTTAATCCGAGATTGTGGAAAAACGGAACCCATGTGGCGATGGATACATGATCCAGCGAGAGGCAGGACATGCACTGCTCCAGATTTTTCGTGACATTTCTCCAGAGAACGCGGACGCCCTTCGGATCCTTTGTGGAGCCGGAGGTGTACTGCATGTAGGCGAGATCCTCCATATCGACCGGGACGATGACGTCCTCGCGGCGGTACGGGATCAGCTTATCCGTGTAGATGCGTTTTAAACGGATGGTATCGCGAAAAGCCTCCTTTAACAGGCGGCCGGTAAGGTTTACGTCCGAACCCTGTTCCAGCGCATAGTTGGAAATCAGGGCTTTCGGCTGGCAGGATTTTAACACAGAGATGAACCGCGCGGTCTTATCCTCGTCGAGCGGGGGCGGGATGATGACGAACACTACCCCGGCCATCATGCATCCGTAGACGGCGCACATGGTTCCGAAATCCTGCATGGAAAAAATGATCGCGCGGTCGCCGGGCCGGATGCCTTTTTTGCGCAGCATATATGCAATCTCGAGGGAGCGGTTGTACGCCTCCCGGTAGGTATGGGATTCGACGATCCAGCGCTGCGCGTCGTCGTCATAATCGACAAACCGGAAAGGGTCATAGTCCGGATTGACCCGGATCTGCTCCTGAAATGCTTTGATAATCGGCGGTATTTCTTTCATATTCACGTGCATCCTTTGCGATCTGATATATTGTAAATAACAAACAAG
>JAJQBV010000233.1 GCA_021203115.1 Clostridiales bacterium
GGGATTTCTTGCGGCAGCGGCAGCGGCAGAGATCAAATATAAAAACCGGACGGATATGGCGATGATTTACAGCGAAACGCCCTGCCGGGCGGCGGGAACCTTCACGACGAATGTGGTGAAGGCAGTGCCGGTGGTCTGGGACAGGCAGGTTACGGATGCCGGCTGTGCGCAGGCGGTGGTGGTAAATTCCGGAATCGCCAATGCCTGCACCGGCGAGGAAGGGCTGCGCTATTGCAGGGAGACAGCTGCGGAAGTGGAAAAAACGCTTCAGGTACCGGCCGGGCAGGTGCTTGTTGCGTCCACCGGCGTCATCGGCATGCAGCTTCCGATGGACCGGATCCGCGCGGGGGTCGGTGTGATGGCTCCGCTGCTTGACGGAAGCCTTGAGGCCGGTCACGCGGCAGCCGGGGCGATCATGACTACGGATACCCATGAAAAGGAAGTGGCGGTTCAGTTCGAGGTGGGCGATACAATGGTGACGCTCGGCGGGATGTGCAAGGGTTCCGGCATGATTCACCCGAATATGTGCACGATGCTTGCGTTTCTGACGACGGATCTGGCGATTTCACATGAACTTTTGCAGGAAGCACTGCGGTCGAATATTGCGGATACCTACAATATGATCTCCGTGGACGGAGATACCTCCACCAACGATACCGTGCTGCTTCTGGCCAACGGCTGTGCCGGAAATGCGGAGATCACGGAGAAAAATGCGGATTACGAAGCGTTTTGCCGGGCACTTTCCTTTGTCAATACAGAGCTTGCTAAGATGATGGCGGGCGACGGCGAGGGGGCAACGGCTTTGCTTGAGGTGAAGGTCATCCATGCCCGGACGAAGGAGGAGGCCAGAGTTTTAAGCAAATCAGTGGTCTGTTCCAGCCTGGTGAAGGCGATGATCTTCGGGCACGATGCGAACTTCGGCCGCATTCTCTGTGCGCTGGGTTACTCCGGCGTGGACTTTGATCCGGAAAAAACCGAGCTCACGTTTGAGAGCGCGGCGGGAAGATTGCTGATTTTCCGGGACGGCGTCGCCGTGGATTACAGTGAGGACGACGCGACCCGCATTCTGTCGGAGCCTGCAGTCACGGTGATCGCGGACATGAAGATGGGGGAGGCTGCCGCAACGGCGTGGGGCTGCGACCTGAGTTATGACTATGTAAAAATCAATGCGGACTATCGTTCCTGAGGAGGAAGCTATGGCAGAGAGAATAGAAGAATTAAAGGCAAAAGCGGAGGTGCTGATTGAAGCGCTTCCCTACATACAGCGGTTTAACCGCCGCATCATTGTGGTAAAATACGGCGGGAGCGCCATGCTGGATGAAAATCTGAAAAAGAGTGTCATTCAGGATGTGACGCTTTTGAAGCTGGTCGGGTTCAAGCCCATCATCGTCCATGGCGGCGGGAAAGAGATCAACCGGTGGGTCGAAAAATCCGGCATCGAGCCGCTCTTTATCAACGGGCTTCGCAAGACCGATGCGGAAACCATGGAGATCGCGGAGATGGTTCTCGGCCGGGTCGGGAAATCACTGGTATCGATGGTGGAGAGTCTCGGCGTCCGGGCGGTCAGCATCAGCGGAAAGGACGGCGGCCTTCTGAAGGTGGATAAGAAGCAGACAGAGGGCGGAGACATCGGCTATGTCGGAGAAATCCGCGAGGTGGATCCGAAGATTCTCTTTGATCTGTTGGAGAAGGATTTTCTCCCGATCGTCTGCCCGATCGGTCTGGATGATTCCTTCCAGACATACAATATCAACGCGGACGATGCGGCCTGCGCGATCGCCTGTGCGGTAAACGCGGAGAAGCTGGCGTTTCTGACGGATATCGAGGGCGTGCGCCGGGATCCGGAAGATCCCTCCACGCTGATTTCCGAGTTGACAGTCTCGGAGGCGGAGGAGCTTCTGCAGAGCGGCTATGTGGTGGGCGGCATGCTGCCGAAACTGAGCAACTGCATCAATGCGGTGAAAAACGGCGTCTCCAGAGTTCATATTCTGGACGGACGTCTGGCACATTGTCTGCTTCTGGAAATCTTTACCAACAAGGGAATCGGAACGGCGATTCTGAATGAGAAGGAGGTTCGGTATTATCATGAATAAACAGGAATACATGGACGGTGTGGAGCAGTCGCTCCTCCATACATATAATCGTTTTCCGGTGGTTCTGGAAAAGGGCGAGGGTGTTTACCTCTATGACACGGATGGGAAAAAATATCTGGATTTCGCGGCGGGCATTGCAGTCTGTGCCTTCGGATACGGTAACCGGGAGTACGAGGATGCTTTAAAAGAGCAGGTCGGGAAGCTGATTCACACCTCGAACCTCTATTATAATGTGCCGATTCTGAATGCGGCGCAAAAGGCGCTGGCGGCCTCCGACATGGACCGGATCTTTTTCACGAACAGCGGGACAGAAGCCATAGAGGGCGCGCTGAAAGCGGCGAAAAAGTACGCGTTTTCGCGGGACGGCCATGCGGGGCACGAGATCATTGCCATGGAGCATTCTTTCCACGGGAGAAGCCTCGGCGCACTTTCCGTGACGGGGACAAAGCATTATCAGGAGCCGTTTGAACCGCTGATTCCGGGAATTAAATTTGCAAAATATAACGATCTGGAGAGCGTGAAGGCACAGATCACGGAAAAAACCTGTGCGGTTATCATGGAGACCGTGCAGGGAGAGGGTGGAATTTACCCGGCTGATCCGGCATTTTTACAGGGTGTCCGGGATCTCTGCGATGAGCGGGATATCCTGCTGATTCTGGATGAGATTCAGTGCGGGATGGGCCGGACCGGCGCCATGTTTGCCTGGCAGCAGTACGGCGTGAAGCCGGATATCATGACGGTGGCGAAGGCGCTGGGCGGCGGCGTGCCGGTGGGGGCATTTCTGATGACACAGAGGGTGGCGGATCTGTCGCTCGCACCGGGCGACCACGGCACGACCTACGGCGGGAATCCTCTGGTGGGCGCGGCAGTGAGCAAGGTGTTTGACATTTTTGAGAAGGAGAATCTGGTCGCCCATGTCAATGAGATCGCCCTGTATCTGGAGATTCAGTTGGAAAAACTGAAGGAAAAATATTCCTTTATCACGGACCGCAGGGGACTTGGCCTGATGCAGGGGCTGGAGATGGAGGTCCCGGTAGGACAGGTAGCGGCGAAAGCGCTGAAAGAGGGGCTGATCGTCATCACGGCGGGAAGCAATGTCGTCCGTTTTGTGCCTCCGCTCATTATCGAGCGGCAGCATGTGGATGAGATGGTGGAAAAGCTGGACGCGGTGCTCTCGACATTCTGAGTCATTACAAAATATATTTCGGCCGGACAGAGCGTGTATATTTTTCGGGCAGCGTGCACATCCTAAGTTCACGACAGTGAAAAGAGGGGTGCCTGATGTTGGGAATTTTAATCGCGGTTCTGTCCGGCATTTTGATGAGCGTGCAGGGCGTTTTCAATACAAATGTGACGGAGAACAGCAGCCTCTGGGTTGCAAATACATGGGTGCAGATGACCGCACTGGCGGTCTGCTTCGCGTTCTGGGGCGCGGCTGACCGGACTTCCTTCGCCCTGCTCTTTGAATTCCGTCCGAAGTATGTGCTCCTCGGCGGTGTGATCGGCGCGTTTATCACGTTGACTGTGGTAAAGAGCATGGATATCATGGGGCCGGCGCAGGCGGTGCTTTTTATCGTCATTGCGCAGATGATCAGCGCATACATCATAGAACTGGCCGGCCTTTTCGGTACGCAGAAGGCGGATTGGTCCGTGCAGAAGCTGATTGGGATGGCGGTGGCGATCGCGGGAGTAGTTCTTTTTCAGTGGGAGAGAAGCGCTTAAACCTGCACAAAATTTTATGGTTACTTTTTGGGGAATTTTCACGAAGAAAATTTAATAATATTCTCCCTTTTTTATGAAAATAATTTTACCGGTAGATATACTTTGGGATGTGTGATAAGATGCCTCTCAAAGCATATTTTTTATTTCATTCTTTTCTGAATTTCTGTAATTTCACGATTTTAAATCTATGCTTTTGTATTTACAA
>JAJQBV010000167.1:0-13984 GCA_021203115.1 Clostridiales bacterium
GGATTATTACATGCCGCTTGCATTCAAAGCCGAATGGTTTATAATAGAGAAAGCGGTGCATCGGGGACACCACTTTGTGTCGCTATAGAAAACAGTTGCATTTAAGGAGGGAAAACAATGCGTACTTACACCACACAAATGGATGCAGCGAGAAAAGGCGTTATCACTTCACAGATTGAAACCGTAGCCGAAAAGGAGCACATGCCCGTGGAGAAGCTGATGGGGCTTGTGGCAGAGGGCAGGGTCGCCATCCCGGCGAACCGCCTCCACACGAGCCTCGATCCGGAGGGCGTCGGCAGCATGCTGCGCACGAAGATGAATGTCAATCTCGGCGTATCCAGAGACTGCAAGGACTACGATATCGAGATGGAGAAGGTCATGAGCGCCGTTTCTCTCGGGGCGGAGGCGATCATGGATCTGTCCAGCCACGGAGATACACAGCCGTTCCGCCGGAAGCTGACCGGCGAATGCCCCGCCATGATCGGCACGGTGCCGGTCTATGACTCTGTCATCCACTACCAGCGTGATCTTGCCACTCTGACCGCACAGGATTTTGTGGATGTCGTCCGTCTCCACGCAGAGGACGGCGTGGATTTCGTCACGCTCCACTGCGGCATCACGCAGAAGACGATCGAGCAGATCAAAAAACACAAACGGAAAATGAACATTGTCAGCCGCGGCGGCAGCCTGGTTTTCGCATGGATGTCCATGACCGGCGAGGAGAATCCGTTTTACGAGCACTATGATGAGATACTGGATATCTGCGAGGAATACGACGTGACCATCTCTCTGGGAGACGCCTGCCGTCCCGGCTGTCTGGCCGATGCGACGGATGTTTGTCAGATTGAGGAGCTGGTCCGAATGGGTGAGCTGACCAAACGCGCCTGGGCGCACAATGTTCAGGTCATGATCGAGGGACCGGGGCATGTGCCGCTGGATCAGGTCGCCGCGAATATGAAGGTGGAGGAGACCCTCTGCATGGGCGCGCCCTTTTATGTGCTGGGTCCTCTGGTCACCGACATCGCTCCGGGATATGACCATATCACCGCGGCGATCGGCGGCGCAGTCGCTGCGATGAGCGGCGCAGCCTTCCTCTGCTATGTTACACCGGCGGAGCATCTCGCGCTCCCGAATGTGGAGGATGTCCGTCAGGGCATTATCGCGACAAAGATTGCGGCCCACGCGGCGGACATTGCGAAGGGCATTCCCGGCGCCAGGGACATCGACGATAAGATGGCGGAAGCCCGCCGAACCCTCGACTGGGACGCGCAGTTCGCCTGTGCCCTTGATCCGGATACGGCAAAGGCGATCCGCGACGCGCGCCTGCCGGAGGACGATCACAGCGACACCTGCAGTATGTGCGGAAAGTTCTGCGCCGTGCGCAGCATGAACAAGGCGCTGGCGGGAGAATACATAGACATCTTGTAATACGCAGGAAAAACGGGAGGCTGCCGACCGACAGCCTCCCGTTTTTATGTATCGCCATACAGTTAATCCTCCGCCCAGTGAAGCGACCGCGTCACCGCCTTGCGCCAGCCTTTCATCAACTTTTCCCGTGTCTCCTCATTCATATTGGGGACAAAGGTCTGCGCCAGCTCCCAGTTTTCACGGACATCCGCGAGATTTTCCCAATATCCCGTGGCAAGACCTGCCAGATAGGCAGCTCCCAGCGCCGTCGTCTCCACACAGCTCGGCCGGAGCACGTCCACGCCCAGCATATCCGCCTGGAACTGCATGAGGAAATTGTTATTGGATGCGCCGCCGTCCACGCGCAGATTGTGAATCTTCACACCGGACTCCTTCTCCATGATCGCGATGATCTCTTTATTCTGATACGCGATGGACTCCAGCGTCGCGCGGATAAAGTGCGCTTTGTTGCAGCCTCTGGTCAGTCCGACCACCGTGCCTCTGGCATACTGATCCCAGTACGGTGCGCCGATCCCGGTAAACGCCGGAACAACGTACATTCCGTTGGTATCCGACACGGATGTCGCATATTCCTCAGACTCCGCCGCATTTTTCACCAGCTGCATCTCATCGCGGAGCCACTGAATCCCGGCGCCCGCCACAAAGATACTGCCCTCCACCGCGTACTGTACCGACCCCTCTGCGGAAGCTGCCACGGTAGTCAGCAGACCGTTTGAGGAGAGTGTTTTTGAATCCTCTCCGATATTCATCAGGATAAATCCGCCGGTTCCGTAGGTACTCTTCACATCGCCGGGCTCAAAACAGCACTGCCCGAAAAGCGCCGCCTGCTGGTCGCCCGCCGCGCCGGAAATCGGAATACTCGCCCCCAGCACATTGGTCTCGGTATATCCGTAGATATGGCTGGAAGGACGGACCTTCGGCAGCATGGACTTCGGAATCCCGAAATATCCTAGAATCGTCTCGTCCCAGCACAGCTTATGAATGTCAAACATCATCGTCCGGGCCGCATTTGTGTAGTCGGTCACATGAACCGTCCCGCGGGTCAGCCGCCAGATCAGCCATGTGTCAATCGTACCGAAAACCAGGTTCCCCTCCTCGGCTTCCTTCCGTGCTCCCTCCACGTTGTCCAGAATCCATGCCACCTTGGAAGCGGAAAAATAAGCGTCCGGAATCAGACCGGTCGTCTTCTGAACATACTCTGCCAGACCGTCCTCTTTTAATTTCTCAATCTGGTTCGCCGTTCTCCGGCACTGCCAGACAATCGCGTTGTACACCGGTTCGCCCGTGTGCCGGTTCCAGACCAGCGTCGTCTCCCGCTGGTTTGTGATCCCGATCGCCGCGACATCCACCGCGGAAATCCCCAGCTTTGCGATCGCCTCCATGGACACCGCCAGCTGGGAGGACCAGATCTCCATGGGGTCATGCTCCACCCATCCCGGCTGCGGATAAATCTGAGTAAACTCCTTCTGCGCCACACTGCAGATATTCCCCTGATGATCGAAGAGAATGCTCCTGCAGCTTGTCGTCCCCTGATCCAACGCCATGATATATTTTTTCATAGTCTGCTCCTCTTCTGATGTCAAGCCGGTACTTCCTTTGTCGCGATGACCGGAACTCCGGTTCCCACGACATTCTCCACGATCACCTGCCCGATATGGACCGGTGCGGATACCTCCACACCCTTCAGCTGTTTGACACAGTCAAAGATTTTCCCCTTCGGAATATCCGACGCGGTCTTTACGGAGACCATACCGCCCTCTGCCACCATAACAGTGGAAGTCACGATTCGGGTAGGGTTTGTCAGCTCTTTTCTGGCGTAATCATCGCCTCTCTTGCATGTATTTCCTGTGACGGATACAACCTTGCCTCCCTCCATCTCAGCAGTCAGGTTGCAGCCCATCGGGCATCCGATACAGATTAATTCCCGTTTCTCCATCCCTACTCCTCCTCTACCTTCACAATAATTTTACCGATCGGCATATGCTGTTCGAGAACCTCGCGCTTCAGCACGATCTCCTCCATCTCACCCGGCGCGACCACCGGACGTTTCTTGCGAATGACACGCTCATCATCCAGATAGACACAGGTATAGCAGTTTTTCACAATCCGGCCCACGCGAAAGCGAACCGTCATCTTCTCCTGCATGTGATCCACATGGATCGAACAGGGCACGGTATAGCGGACATCGCCCTGCGGCACCATGGGAATCGCACCGGACTTCTCCTCCTCGCCGCGCAGGATGTAATCCGCCGCGTGGCGGCCTGCCATCGATGCCTCCTCGGAGACAAAATCAACCAGATCATGTACATGGAGAACATTTCCGCAGGCAAAGACGCCGGGGATGTTTGTCTCCAGGCTCTCGTCCACCACCGGTCCGTTCGTCACGGGGTTCAGCTCCACACCCATGCCGCGGGAAAGCTCGTTCTCCGGAATCAGGCCGCAGGATAACAGCAGCGTATCGCAGGTGTACTCCTCCTCCGTGCCGGGAATCGGACGGCCGGTGTTGTCCACCTCCGCGATCGTGATCCCCTCCACGCGCTCTCTTCCCTTGATATCCACCACGGTGTGGCTCAGCTTCAGCGGAATGTCAAAATCATTCAGACACTGGACAATATTTCGCTTCAGTCCGCCGGAGTAAGGCATCAGCTCTGCCACGACCTTCACCTTCGCGCCCTCCAGTGTCATCCGCCGCGCCATGATCAGGCCGATGTCGCCGGAGCCCAGAATCACAACCTCGCGTCCCGGCATAAAGCCTTCGATATTCACCAGCCGCTGCGCGGTGCCGGCGGAGTAAATGCCCGCCGGGCGGTAGCCCGGAATATTTAAGGCTCCGCGCGGGCGCTCCCGGCAGCCCATCGCCAGAATCACCGACTTGGCCTGCACCTCCGTCAGACCCTCATCCTTATTTAAAAGCGTCACTACTTTATCCGCGGAGATGTCCAGCACCATCGTCTCCGTCTCATAGGGAATCCCCAGTTCCAGAACCTTGTCAATATACCGCTGCGCATACTCCGGACCGGTCAGCTCCTCCTTAAAGGTGTGAAGGCCGAATCCGTTGTGGATGCACTGGTTTAAGATACCGCCGAGCCCGTTATCGCGCTCAATGATCAGAATGTCCTCGATTCCGCTCTCTCTGGCCGCAGCCGCAGCCGCAAGGCCCGCAGGGCCGCCGCCAACAATCATCAGATCACATTGTCTCATAAATCCCTCTCCTCCCTACAGCCTGTCTTTATTTGTTCTGACGATCAGTCCGGAATCCATGCCGTTCTTACGGATCTGCGCCATGTCGCTTCCGCACTCTCTGGCCAGAATCTCCATCGTCCGCGGCGTGCAGAAGCCCGCCTGGCATCTGCCCATGCCCGCTCTCGTGCGGCGCTTTACGCCGTCCAGCGTCGTCGCGCCCAGAGGACGGTGGATCGCATCAATGACCTCACCCTCGGTCACCGTCTCACACCGGCAGACAATCTTGCCGTAGGCCGGATTTTCGGCAATCAGTTTTTTCTGTTCCTCTTTGCTCAGAGACTGGAAGGAGACGATTCCTTTTCTGGTCTCGACAAAATCCTCTTTCTCCGTCAGCTCCGTCATGCCCGCCACGATATCCCGGACATACAGTCCGATCGCCGGTGCAGAGGAAAGTCCCGGAGACTCGATCCCGGCCACATCGATAAAGCCCTTCGCGTCAGCCGCCTCCCCGATGATGAAATCACCGCGGTCATCGTGTGCACGAAGTCCGGCAAAGGATGTAATCACCTGACGGCGCGGGATGGTATTGACCGACAGCTCCGCCATCTTCTGCACATTCGCCAGACCCTCCGCCGTCGTGGATACTCCGTCTTTATCCTCGATATCCACCGCCGTCGGCCCCATCAGCAGATTGCCGTGAACCGTCGGCGTCACCAGAACACCCTTGCCCATCTTGCCCGGAAGCTGGAAAATCGTGTGTGACACCAGATCGCCCACGCTCTTGTCGAAGAGGCAGTACTCTCCCTTTCTCGGCACGATGGTAAACTTATCCTCGCTGACCATATTGTGGAACACATCCGCATAGACACCGGCTGCGTTGATCACAATCTTCGCAGACACATCCCCCTGACTGGTGTGAAGCAGATAACCGTCCGCCTCCTTTTTGATGTCAAGGACCTCCGTGCCAAGCTGAAACTCCACCCCGTTTACCGCGGCATTCTCCGCGTAAGCGATATTCATCCCAAACGGACAGACAATTCCGCCGGACGGCGCATGGAGAACCGCGTAGACCGTATCCGCCAGATTCGGCTCCAGCTTCAGCGCCTCCTCGCGGGAAAGGATCTCCAATCCCTCAACTCCGTTTGTTTTGCCGCGCTCCAACAGTTCCTGAAGCTTCGGCATCTCATCCTCGCCCTGGCAGACGACCATGGAACCGTTTCTCTTAAACGGGAAATCCAGCTTCTCGGCCATCTCCCCCATCATAAGATTGCCCTGAAGGTTCAGCTTTGCCTTCAGGCTGCCCGGCGCCGCGTCAAACGCGCCGTGAACAATGCCGCTGTTGGCCTTGCTCGTCCCCTCGCACACATCGGTCTCTCTCTCCAGCACGCATATGTCCAGCTTGTACCGCGACAGCTCCCGCGCCACCGCACATCCCGACACTCCCGCACCGATGATCACAATGTCATACATCCTGTTTCCTCCCTTAAAATATATAGTCATAACTTGATGTTATAGCTTCCAGACTTCCGTATTGGTGGACGAAATCGCCACCGCGCCCGCCTGAAGGGCGCTCATCACATCCTCGCGGTCCGCGATCAGGCCGCCGCAGATCACCGGAACATCCAGCCCTCTGACCAGCTGTTTCGTCACCTTCGGCATCACGCCGGGCAGTATCTCGATCATATCCGGCGACACCGCCTCCTCCTGCTTTTTCAGATTCTCCATCGCCATGGAATCCAGCATGAAAAACCGGAGAATGGTAAACAATCCCAGCTCCCTGCCCCGCTTGATCAGGGCGGGCCGGGTTGTGATAATCCCGTCGATCTCCGTCGTCTGTTTTATGAAATCGACGGCCACCTCTTTATTTCCAAGTCCCGCGATCAAATCCATATGGACGATCGCCACCTTCCCGGCTTCGCGGACTTTTTTTACAATCTCAGCAATATTGCAGATGCTGCCGAAGAGAATAAACACGACCTTCGACTCCATCTGCGTGCAGCGCTCCACACCCTCCCAGTCCTTCACTGCCATGATAACCGGGCTGAACTCTATGGCCTCCTCTACATCCTCTTTGCAAATCATGTGTCCTGCACCTCCTCATCCCGGTTCTTTTTTTCTGAAAGATAGGCTCCCGCATCTTTAAAAAAGCTTGCCATAATCAGGCATATGATCAATCCGATCGGAAACGCGGCTATGATCGTCACCGACTGCAGATTATTCATCGAATTCTCGGAAGAAATCAGCGCAATCGGGAGCAGAATAAACAGGATCGACCAGAAAACCCGTACCCTCCGGTCCGGCGACTCACCCGGCTTCAGCGAACGGTAGGAGTAGGAGGACACCACCATGGTCAGCGCATCAAATGTCGTGGCATAAAAGGAGATCATGGTAATCACCAGAAGCAGGATGATCCACCTGCTTGCCGGCAGCGTTCCCAGAATCGCCAGAATCACGGTGGAGATCGCCTCTCCCGCCGCGATCTGTCCGACCGCGTCCACAATACCCTGCACCTGCTGCGACATCCCGTAGTTTCCGAGGACGATAAAGGACATGAACGTCCCGGCCAGTCCCCATCCGTATGCTCCGAGTATCGTATTTTTTATCGTTCTGCCCTTACTGATCACACCGATAAAAAACGGTGTCGCGACACACCATGCCATCCAGTACGCCCAGTAAAAAATCGTCCAGTCCTGAACAAACCCGGTCTCCCGCGCAGGGTCGCACCATGTGGCCATGGAGATAAAATTCTGCAGAAGGTTTCCTATGGAGGAAACCCCCGTCTCGATAATATATCTGGCCTTCCCTCCGGCAAACAGTACATAAGCCAGAAGCGCCAGGAAAAAATAAACACAGGCCTTCGCCAGCTTTGAGATCCCCTTCATCCCGAACTAGACCGTCAGCGTATAAACGCCCGCGATCACCAGAAGGATGGAGATCGTAAGCCAGATCCCGCCCGCAATGTTGAACACCTGTCCCACAGCCGCCGAGAGCAGCGGTGCGGAGAGGGAAAATGTCGTCGCCGTCCCCGCGAGCAGTGCGATCACCGCGAGAAGATCAATCGCCCGTCCGAGCGCACCGTCCACCCTTTTGCCCAGCACCGGCCGGCATGCCTCCGAAAACTTCTGTTTTTCCCGTCCTCTCACATGCAGCATGAAGCCGAATGCCACGGCCAGAATCACGTAAAAACTCCATGCGATCGGCCCCCAGTGGAACAGCGCATAGGTCGGCGCCCATTTCTGCATCCCACCCAGGCTGACAATATAGGGGTCTTCCCCGTAAAGCGCCCATTCGCAAAGTGAATAAAAGAGAATATCCGCCGCCATCGTGGAGGTGAAGATCATCGTCCCCCACTGAAACGAACCATACTGCGGCTTTTCGGTATTGCCCAGCCGGATCTGCCCGAATTTTGAAAACGCGATGTACAGCGAAACCAAAACGGCGCCGATCCCGAGGAGGATATAATATACGCCGAGATCATCCCCCAAAAATGACCGGATCAGCGTAAGTGTCTCCTTCGACTGCTCCGGCCACGAAAAAAACAGGAAACACAGGCCGAGCACAACAGCCAACGGTACCATAATGATAACCCAATCCAGCTTCCCCCGCAACCCCTCTTTTTTCTTCACAGACGCTCCTCCTCCCTTTACGAGAAACATCTGCCCGGATCCGCGAATCATTCCGTGAATCAGGCAGATGTCATCTCTATGCACAATTATCTTACTGCCATGTTACTTTTTCGCGTCAAGCACCATCTGATAGAAAAGCTCTGCCTGACGGTGGCAGACCTTCAGCTGCCGCAGTTCATCCTCCTCGGAGCCGTCCTTCCCGGCGATCATCACTTCAAAATCCGCCGGAAGCTGCATCGGCGCTTTCGCCACATACTCCGCGATCAGTTTCCAGTCCAGAATTCCCTGATCCAATGTCCCGTCCACGTTCGGAATCCAGTGCCGGTCGTGGATCAGCACCTCCGTGTCCGCCTGTATTCCGTCTTCCTGGTACAACAGCTCATCCGAAATGGATTCGTTGTCCTGAAGATGAGTCGCATACATCCGCTTGTGGTACTTCCGCAGGAAATGATAGAGATCCTCCCTGCACATCAGCGCACAGTGTCCGGAATCATACGCGAACCCGAGAAAATCCTCGTCATAGCGGTCAAAGAACAGGTCAAACTGCTCATCCTGCCAGCTCTGCGGTGTGCAGATCAGGTTTTCAAGGGCGATCCGCACGCCTGCCGCCTTCGCGTATCCCTCAATCTCGTCGAAGGGCTTGAACACCTGCCGGTAGTACGCGGTCTTCTCATCCGGTTTCTCCTCAAACAGCTTATAGGGAAGCTGCATGTGCAGGACCATGACCGACGCCCCGATGTGGGAACACAGATCAATCCTGTTTTTCAGCAGGTCAACACCGGCCAGCCGCGTATACTCATTCAGTGAGGTGTAATCCTTGCGGATGTCCGTAAAACGGTAGCGGTTCCGGAAGACCGGACGGCCGTCCACCCGGATCGTCCGCTTCCCGCCCTCCGTCGCATGGATGCTGTGGGCATGGATCCCATAATGATTCATCAGATCCCGAACCTGAAACATCTCGCTGGGGCTGTACGTATACTCGCCTTCCCAGTTCTGCATCCACTGTGTATGGGTAAATCCGGCTTCGGCGAGATTGGCGACCTGGCGCTCGATATCAATCCAACTGTGCAGATCGCTGTTATAATCTGACTCACAGGAGCTTAACAATTTCGTCTTATCCATTTCTTTTCCCCTTTTCGTTTTACAGCTCACCGGCCGCTACCATACGCGCCTTCACTTTCTTATTCAAAGTAACCAATATGATACCGCAGACAAAACCGATCGCGGAAAGGATGACCATCGCGGTAAAGCAGTGCTTATATCCCGCAAGCGGTGTGGCTGTCTCTGCAAACCGGTCGACCATGTTGCCGGAAACCGTGTACAGGAACATCTCCGGCAGATAGGTCAGCAGGGAAATAATTCCCGACGCCGTTCCTGCCAGTGCCTTCGGCACAAAGACCTCGTCGATCGTGGAGAAGTACAGTGCCTTGATGCTGTACAGGCAAAGGCCGAAGCAGACAAAGTTTGCAACAATGATATAGATCGCAGCGGATCCGCCCGCCGGCACCGCCACGTAAACCGTCGCAAAGACAGCCATGCCGAGGAATGCCCACTGCATAAACTTGATCCGGCTTCCCACTCTGTCAGAAATCAGTCCGGCCACAAACGCGCCGACCATCATCATGAAGTAAGTACGCACACCACTCAGATTCGCAACGACCGTATCACTCAATCCGAACGCCTCGGAGAGGTAAGCCGTGACATAACCATGGAAGATCAGTGCGGAATAGTTACAGATGCCAAGGACTCCGCAGAGCTATACGGTAGGCATCTTCGCAACCGCCGCGACATTTGCAAGGCTGAAGGTCTTGGTATCGCTCTTTCTGCCGGTCTTTACCGGTTTCGTATCTTTTAAGAAAATGATCGCCAGCACGCCGGCCACCAGAAGAAGAACACTGTAGTAAAGGATCGCGTTTTTCATTCCGCCGACCTCGTCGACCGCGATACCGAAAACCGCCACAGAGCCGAAGGCCACAATCGTACCGATCAGGCCACGGCCGCCCTCAAGGAATCCGAACAGGCGTCCCTGCTCCTCCGGTCCGCCGAGGCTGTTGATGGATTTAACCATGGCAGCCCAGAATGTGAAAACCGTCGTGATCGCGAAAATCGCATGGATGACAACCAGCCATGTGAAACTGGGCATCGTCCAATACCAGAATCCGGCTGCAGCCGTGCCGAAGCACGAGAACACAATCAGCTTTTTCGCGCTGATCTTATCCGCCAGAACTCCGCCCGGGAAGTAACAGATAAAGTTAACGATACCGTAAGCGGACATCAGGATACCCAGCTGGGTTTTTGTCGCTCCTGTTGCCGCCTGCAGAGGCGTCATATAAGTCTCACGCAGGTACGGCAGCTTCGTGATCAGACCGCCCGCGATCGCCACAATGATGAGAGTTATCCATTTTGTCACATTTGAGTTTTTTGTTTCTTTTGCATTTTCCTGCATTCTTTCTCCCTCCTATTTCAATCATTTCCCTTTCGGGAATATCCGCCGTTCAACGCAGAACGGCTGTCATATGGTTGGTTCCTGCCCTCCTTTCACAGTGAAAAATATATATCATTTGCTCAAAAACCCGCTTCGGGATCCGGCACTCAGCAATGCCGGACATCCCCGCGAAGCTCTATCGCATATTGATAAAACGATTTTGCAAGGCGGTACTGAACCGCCTCATATTCCTGAAAATCTGTCCCGCTCGCACGCTTGATCTCGCACCACAGAACCCAGAGGTATGCTCCCGCCGACATGTATGCGTAAACCTGCATCCGCGTATGCGGGCAGTCCTCCGCCCCCAGATACTCCGCGATCAGCCAGTCTGCGTCGTCCTTCTCATAACCGGCATAAATCCCGAACATGACCACATCGATGTACGGGTCGCTCATTCCGGCATACTCCCAGTCGATCAGCCGGACATCCTCTGCGTTGAGAAGGAAATTATCCTGATTCGCATCAATGTGGCACAGGCACGCCTCCCGCGCATCCGCCTCGATGAGATCTTTCAGGGACAGGACGTTTGCCCGCGTCTCCCGGCAGTCGGCAAAGCGATCCGAGAAATCACCGGCCTTTTGTTCATATTTACCAATCTCCTCAAAAACATCGAAGGTATGCGGAACCCGCAGCCGCAGTTCATGAAACGCTTTCATTTTCCGGATGCACCTGCCGACCTCGGCCCGGTTCCGGCTGTCACAGACATGATAGTCTTCCAGAAAGCCGGAAATCTTGATCCCGTTCTCCGCGTTGATATACAGAACCTCCTCCGTGATGTCATTTCCCCGGAGGGAATCATAGACAGCCTTTTCATGCACACGGTTCACTATGTACTCGGATCCGGCGCCCGGCAGGCGCAGCAGATAGGACGCGTTTTCACACCGCAGGACAAATGTCCGGTTCGTCATTCCGCCTTTGAGGAGAAAAATCTCCGTAAAAACCGTCTCCGGAAGAATATCAGATAGAATCTGCCGCACCAGTCGGACCGTTCCGGCCTCTATTCCGTTTTCTTCCAGATATTCCCACATAAAACCCCTTCGCCTCCGGACAAAAAAGACATACAAAAAGCGAAGAAGCCGCACTCCATCCAACGACCATTCTTCGCTCTCCATTCTCCCGCGTCATCATATAAAAAATTACTCCCAAAACTTATCGATATGATAGCACGCTTTTTAACGTTTTGTCAATACTGCGTCAAATTTATGTGGTTTTTTAGTAAAGTTGCACAATTTCCTTTACATGAATTTACACTGCGATCTCGAGATTCCTTCCGGATTTCTGATAGTGATAATACCGCACCCCGGCAGCGTCCAGCATCCGTTTGGAGGAGAGCACCGATGGCGTCCCGTCATACTTGTCCTCCTCGTAGACAATCGTCTTGATCCCGGACTGGATGATCGCCTTGGCACACTCGTTGCACGGGAACAGTGAGACATAGAGCTTCGCCCCCTCCAGACTCCCGCCGCGGTAGTTGAGGATCGCATTCAGCTCGCTGTGAACCACATACGGATACTTCGTCTCGGTCTCGTCGCCCTCCCTGTCCCACGGGAACTCATCATCGGAACAGCCCCGGGGAAACCCGTTGTATCCCATGGAAAGAATCTTGTTGTCCTCGCTGACGATGCACGATCCCACCTGGGAATTCGGATCCTTGGAACGCATCCCGGCCAGCTTTGCCACCGCCATAAAGTATTCATCCCATGTGATGTAATTCTCTCTTTTTCCGGTCATGATCTCTCCTCCTGTTCCGGTTTATTCATTATTTAAATATGATTTTACTCATTTCACCCGCATTAATCAACAGGAAGTTCAAAAATCATTTGTTAACCAAAAATTTTTATTTTAAGGTTGACAATTAACCAAGCGGCCTCTATAATGCCAATGGCAGCACACATCAGGACACCGTCATGCTCACAGAGCAGGGGTGACCTGTCCAAACACGAAAAAGGGAGATTGATTATGAAATCTGAAGCAACAAGAAAACCGAAACTGACAATCTATGAAATCGCAATGATCGCGGTCATCACTGCCGTTACCTGCATACTGGCGCCCCTGTCCATCCCCATCGGCCCAGTTCCGATTTCCCTGACAAGCATGGTCATCTATTTTTCCCTCTACATACTGGGATGGAAAAAGGCCACCATCAGCTGCATCATTTACCTGTTGATCGGGTTGGTGGGTGTCCCGGTATTTTCCGGATTCACCGGAGGACCCGCCAAGCTCTTCGGCACCACCGGAGGATACCTGATCGGATTTATCCCCATGGCTCTGATCGCCGGAATCTTTATTGAGAAATTTTACGGAAAATGGTATCTCTGCCTGCTTGGAATGATCCTCGGAACCATCGTATGCTATGCGCTTGGAACCGCTTGGCTGGCCGTGCAGGCGAACATGGGATTCAAAGCCGCCCTGATGGCCGGCGTCGTCCCCTTCATCATCGGAGACCTCATCAAGATGATCCTGGCCATGAAGATCGGACCGCTGATCCGCAAACGGCTTGCGTCGGCAAAGCTGCTGGATAAGTAAAGATTTCCCGGCCTCCGCAAGGTTGAATCCTATAAACAGAACTGCATCCCGGTTAATCGTTTGTCTGACTCAGGGCAAAACCCTTCTCTCATTCTATTATACACGAAATATTATTTTTTTCATATTTTCTAATTGTTGATGCAAAAGTGACAGACGATTAGGCGGGAGGCAATATTGTCTCTCGCCTTTTCTGACATATTACGCTGAATATGTTATACTAAAATAAAATTCAGATTCAGGAGGCCGCCCGTGAATAATTATCTTACCATCGGAGAGTTTGCGAAGCTCCGGGGTGTCAACATCAATTCCCTGCTTTACTATGAAAAGCTGGGCATTCTTCTGCCTGCATACACCGACCCACATAGCAAGTACCGCTACTATGCACCCGAGCAACTGTCTGCGCTTGATATCATTCTCCTTTGTATCAATCTCGATATTCCGCTGAAAGATCTGAAAAAATATCAGGATGAAAACGCATATTGGCAGAAAAAAATGTTAGAAGACGGTAAGCGGATCGCAGAGGATAAAATCCGCAGGCTGCAGACCGACCTGCGCAAGATTGAATCTTCCCTGAAATGCCAGGAGGAGCAGGACAGATATGCAGAATGCGACGGAATTTATCAAAGAGAAATTGACTCCCGTTTTTTTATTGCAGAAGAATATTTCGGAGAACTGGCAAACATCACGCACTTCGGAAGGATTTCTACCGGCATGTTTGAGTATGATGAAAGCAAAG
>JAJQBV010000167.1:13994-25786 GCA_021203115.1 Clostridiales bacterium
CCCCCGTTTTTTTATTGAATATTAATATTTCGTAGAATTGGAAAACTTAACGAACTTCGTAAGGATTTCTCCCGGCTGTTTGAGTATGCTGAAAGCAATGGTTTCTCCACGATGCTCCCATCAGGGTATATGTTCGCATTCAACGGAGGGAAGATCCGTCAGTTTCTTTTTTACGAAGTTCTTCCCTCCGAAAAGCAGGACGAAAAAGTAATTGAAATACCGCGGGGAATCTATTCCTGCCTGCAGATAAAGTTTGATCCCGATATGAAGCATATCGAATTTCTGGAGCAGCATTTCGGATCCTCAGAGAAGTGGCTCGCAATCGTATCAAATCTTCTCCGTGACAAGCTGCAGATCAACAGCAGATACAATGAAATACAGGTCCTTGACGACTATACTATACCGGAAATATCTTTTTCCAGTTCCGCTTCAGAAGGATCACGGAAATGATGAATGCGATCCCGTCACCGACCGCCTCCGCCCAGAGAACGCCTGTCACTCCCATGATGCGTGCCAGGATAACCATGCACAGCGGCACCAGAACAATCTGTTTTACAAATGTATTGATGGAAGCCTGCAAAGGTTTTCCGACAGACTGGAAGAAAATGCTGGTGCTGTTCTGCAGTCCGTTTACAATGCAGAGCAGCATATAAATACGCAGACACATGACGGCGAATTCGTTGTAAAGTTCACTCTCCGAGCCGAACAGAGAGATCAGGGACATCGGAAATACCTGAATGATAACAGTTGCTAAAATCAGAAAGAGGGTGCTTGTAAGTATGGCAAACTTAAACGTCTTTTTGGTTCGTTCGTACTTACCTGCGCCGTAGTTATAGCCGATGATCGGCTGTGATCCGGTGATAACACCCTGTATTACGTTAATGGCCACCTGGTTAATTTTAATCGTAATGCCGAAAGCAGCTACCGTGATATCCGCGCCGTATTTCGACAGCGCACCGTAGAGGGCAAGCAGATTATTGGCGACAGCGGAAATCAAGGCGAAGGAAAGCTGCAAAATAAAACTGGCAAGGCCAAGGCCGGCGATACTTTTAATAATGGAAATATTCGGCCGAAAATATTTTTTTGTATGGAAACAGTTTTGAACCTCGGTATATAGGCCAGTACCCAAATGACATTGATCAGTTCCCCAATAATGGTTGCTATCGCGGCTCCCTGTACGCCCCATCCGAATTTCAGGCAAAAAAGCGCGTCCAGAACAATATTGGATCCGCAGGCCACCAGCAGGCCAATCATTCCGTAAGTAGCGCCGCCATCCACTCGAATACATGATGTCACCGGGTTCAGAATTGCCATCAAAGGGAAGCCCAGTGAGATAATAGAGCCGTAAGCCATTGCATACGCCAGAGAATTTTCGGAAGCGCAAAACAGCCAGCACAAGGGTTCCAGAGCAAGCCATGTGACAACCATGACGATCAGACCCATGATCAGTGACACGGCAAACGTATTACAAACACCTATGGATGCATTTTCACGGTTTCCTTTTCCCTGCTGAAGGCTCGTGTACGATGCGCACCCGTCGCCCCAGAGTGTAGCAATCGCAAGCATCGTCACCATGATGGGGTTTATGATATTTGTTGCGGCATTCCCCAGATATCCGACACTCTGCCCGATGAAAATCTGGTCAACGATATTGTAAAGCGCATTTACAACCAGCGCAACAGTGGCCGGAACCGCGTAGTGAGGGATCAGCCAGCGAAGCGGCTTCGTGCCTAACGGATTTTGAATCACTGTTTCTTTCTCACTCATTCTGCGATTCCCTCCCCCATCCTAAGATATGTTTCATTATCTACGCGCTCCTTTGAAGATATGCACTTTTCATTATTCATTCCATCTATTTTAAACCCCACCATAATAATGGAGTCAAGAAGGGAATTGACACAGATGTGATAGAGCAACTACTTAATACAATTAACTTTCACAAAAAAACGGAGGTAACAGTCATGGAAATTTGAAGGAAAATGTATTTATGAACCGATTTCAGGGAAAAGTTTCTTTGATTATGAGTGATAATCGCATTTCTGGCAATGAGCCATCTCATCATCCGGATTTTGCCGATAAAAAATGCCTGACCATTGACAGATACTCTGTAAAATCGGGACAACGGTTTGCCCATTTTCACTTAGAGAATACTCCACCTTTGGCGGAATCTCGTCATAGGATTTGCGTTCTACTATCCCGTTTGCAATCAGGCTTTTCAGTGTGGAAGCAAGGACAGCATCCGTGATATTTCCCATTTCACTTCGAATTTCACTATAACGCAGTGTCCCCATCTCGGCCAGAACGCAGATGATGCGGGAGTTCCATTTCCCGCCGAATACGCTGAGCCCATATTCCAGCGGGCAGCGGATGTCTTCCTTCAGTTTTTTCTGATACATAATGTCTCCTTTTGACAACATTTTTCGCGCAGGTTCATAAAATCAACACAGACTACTTCAGTATGCTATAGATGCACTCCATCAATGTCAAAGCCAGTATAATATTGATAATTCTGAAATATCTGATGTAAAATTTTTGAATTAACGCGCCCACGCCAATCCATGTCAGTGTCGCAATCGTGCCAACCGTGCCAATTACTAGTTCGTAAAACAGCAGTGAGGAAAGCGATGTTCGATAATCTATAATATATCCGGTCAACGCGGTAATCCCAAACATCCATATTTTAACATTAACAAACTGAAGAAGAAACCCTTTCATGAAAAAAGTCTCTTTTTCATCGCTTTGATCCGGCGGCTTGCTGATTGCAATATGAATCGCCAGCCAGAAGATATAAACGGTTCCTACATACTTTATGATTTTTAGAGCATCCGGAAGAAACGTGCTAACCCCATGTACAAACAGCGCACACATAATCTGCACCACATAATACCCGGTAAAAATTCCGAAAAATAGCTTTCTTCCCTTTTCCCAACCGTAATTTGTCATTGTGTTGAGCGCCAAAATGTTCCCCGGCCCCGGAGTAAAAGCATTCACGAACACATAGAGCATAAAATTTGCCAACACATATCCCGGCATATCGTTTCTCCTGTACTTCTAAAATATTCCTTACGCACCTTTGCGCATATAAAAACGGATACGCAGACAACCCACATATCCGTCTTTCTGTTTTCGTAACTGTTTAGTACCTTCATAGTTACCTGTTTTCTACAGAACTTTCTTATTGTTTGCTCCCGGAGTTGTCACGATTACTTTCTCCGGTGTGATCAGCAGTGCGCCCTTTGCCGTGGCGCCTTCGTTGAACATTTTCTCCACCATCGCCTTGAAAGCGGAAACAATCTCGCCCTCTGTCAGATACTCGGCAGTTCCTTTGATCTGATAACCCTCCAGCGACTGGGCATCATACACGGAGATGACGATTTTTTCGTTGTTTGCATTCAGATTGTTCAGTGTGGTCTCCAGAAACACATCGCCGATCGCCAGCTTCCCGTCCTCGGTGATCATCTTAAACGCAACCGGCACGACGTTCGGCTCACCGTCTGCGCAGGTTGCCAGATCCCACATACCTGCATTCAGTAGATTTTTAACATTTTCGTTCAGCATCTGCATGCCCTCCTTAAAAAATATATTTTATAAACTGTGCTCAGTATAACGGGGTTGCTTTTGTCAGGCAATATATTAGCAAATTTATAAGTCACTTATAAATTTCATAGTTCCAAACGATTCATCATATAAAAGTAAAACAGGCGAAGCCTCCGCACATTACATGGAAATTTCGCCCGTTTAAAATCATTCCGTTTTCAACATGTTTTATGCTTTCCACAAGCTGTGAAGATTGCAGTACGCATAAACCTCTTCCACCTCGTCTCCGTCACTGAGCGCAAAGACGGCAGCCGACTTCTCTTCCGGTTTTAACTCTTTGAGCTGCATTCCTTCTTTTGTCTTCAGCGCAATCCACTCAATGTAATGGGCGGGGAGCATCGGATGCTCCACGGAACCGACGGTCACCTTCACAAGATTTCCCTCGACCCTGTAATCCGGAACGTGCTTCTCCACAGCCGCATCCGTCGTGCCGGGAACGATCTCCGTCATCTTCTGACCGCAGCACATAACCGGGACGCCCTGATCCTTTACCTTCATGATGATGTTTCCGCAATGCTCGCAGATGTAAAACTTCATTTCCATATGTTATATCCTCCTTCATTGATTTCGTTAAAAACAGATTTTCAGTTCCCGCCGTGATGCTCTCCTTCATGGTGACTGCATGTCGCACCCTGTACATACTGCAGTTTACCGGCGAGCAAGGCCTCGACCGCCGCATCCGCCTCGCCGCTCACACCGCCGTAAAGCCGGATTCCGACGGAAGCATCTGATAAATTTCCTGCTTGCTGCAGTGGTCCTCCCCGCAGAAGCGATTCTGGCCGTCGCAAAGCCGGTACTCTCCGCCTTCAATCCGCAGCGGCAGGCCATCCACAAGTGCCTCTGCCAGCTTCCCCCGCGCGGAATCATAGATTTTCTGCACGGTTGTCCGGGCAACCTGCATTCTCCGGCAGCACTGTTCCTGAGACAAACCCTCCCTGTCAATTAGACGGATCGTCTCAAACTCATCCACGGTCAAAACAACCGGAATCTTGTCCTCCCCGCTTTTTGCCGGAACAAACTCCAGCATCTGCGGAAAATGGCAGATCATTCTGCATTTGGTGGGTCTCGCCATTCAATCACCTCTTTTCGATCCGATGTAATCTCCTTTTCCTGTCTCGCATACATTTTACTCTGGTTTTTGTCATATGTCAATAATAAGTCTTAATGAACTTCCCCAAATTCCATTTGACACAAAATTTTGCCTGTGCTATAATTTTTTTCACAAAAAAATAAGCAACACATAAACGACACAAGTTGTGCTTTGCACGTAAATCTGATCACGGCAGCTATGTTTTTAACCGAATCGGATTTTCTGCAAAGAGACTTGTTTTTTTTTGCTCAAAATGAAAAGGAGATTTTTTTATGCCGAGAAACCAGTTTCAAAGAATGATTTTTGCCTTAATCACGGTGATTATCACCGTCCATGCGTATGTATTTTACAGTCTGTATGTCGTAAACGGCAACACCCTGATGAGTGTCACGGGAGCGGACACCGTCCTTCATGCCATCCGGGCGCAGGGCGGCGTGTATATGTTCGGCAGAATGCTGCCGATCTGGGCGTTCATCTTAATTGAGTTTTGCTTTGCTTACCTTCTGGAGTGCGTGATGGGAAGCCCATGTTCATTCAAGCTTGCCTGTATGAACTTTGACCCGAAAACGACACATCCGGTAATTTTCGAGAGTGCAATCATCTGCGCAACCGTCGGCATCATGGTCCCGGCCATGAGCTTCCTTGCGACATTATTTTACTATCCCTATTATAACGGGTTCAGTATCCTGACAATGTTTGCGAACTGGCTGAAACTGATGTGCTATAATTTTTCGTTTGCGTTTTTCACCCAGTTGTTTTTTATTCAGCCGCTGGTTCGGACACTTTTCAAGTGCCTGTTCCGAAAGGATATCGCGGCAAGGCAGAATGGCAAGGAAAAATAGTGTTTTTCACTGTTTATCCTGCTGTTCGGATCATTTACAATGACATTTCCATCAGAATCGATTCCGGTGAGTACGATAAAGTGCCCGCCGGTTGTAAAATCACCCGGCCCCATTGAGCAGATCATTGGGGGCGATTTATTTTTCTTAAAATCTTGATATGCCACCTAAAAGGGTGTAATGTTAAAATATCTGAAGAAAAACAGAGAAATTCTGAAATAAACAGAGAACAGACATTTAAAGGAGCATCCACTCAATGATGAACAATTTTCGACTGATCTATCCGCCCGATTATAACACTGCCGCAGAACCGCGCATGAAGGATTTTTCGTTCATCCGCTCCCTGCAGATTGACGATATGGTGGTGATTAAACAGGAGAATTACCGGGGATTTGCCGAACTGCGTCTGGAAAATTACTTTTCCACGGATCCGGAGGTGTTAGACTACCGACTGTCCGTCATCGAGGATCTGGTGGAAAACCCGGCGCTGTACAAAGCTTTTTCAGACTCGGTGACGACCATTGCCAATATCAACAGCTTAAGCCGGGTGATGGACAGTGATTTTTCAATCGACAGTGCCCTGAGTGCCGTTCGCTATCTCGAAATGTATCAGGAGATCGTGACCCTTTTTTCCGATGCGCTTGCCTCCTGCAGCCTGCACTCGGAGGGAATGCGGCTGTTTCAGGAACAGATCTCAGAGATCGTGAACGGGGAGGAGTATCAGAATCTCTGTGCGGAACTGGCGGAAACAGAGATTGATTTCGGCTACTTAAAGAGCATCACCATCGGCGTAAATCTGGACGAGACACTCCGCCCGAAGGAGGCCGGTATCCTCTCCATCAACCGGGAGGCATTCCGCCCCGGCACGGTGATGACCCGCCTGCTGAAAAAAACGCCCGCAGACGGGAGGACGCTGATCTCCTCCCTGTATCCGCTGACTAAAGGCCTGCACGGGGAGGAACTCAAAGCCCTCAATTACGGGATTTCCAATTCCCTCCACACCGTTTTTTCCAAATCCCTCCGCGAATTTGAACCGCTGATTCAGAATTACTATAAGGTGAACACCGCTCCGTTTGTGGCCATGCTGGATGACATTCGTTTCCTGACGGCCGGCGCCTCGTTCGTTCTTCAGATGCGCGAACTCGGTTTTCCCATGTGCCGCCCGCAGATCGCTTCCATGGAGGAAAAGGTCTGTGACCTGTCCGAAGTGTACAATCCCATGCTTGCACTGCGCGGCGTGGAAAAAACGATCGTATCCAATTCCTTCTGTCTGGACGAAAACGGGCGCTTTTTTCTGGTGACCGGCCCGAACCACGGCGGGAAATCCATCTTCGCCTACTCCGTCGGGATGTCCCAGGCGCTGTTCCAGCTTGGGCTTTTTGTCCCGGCAAAAAGTGCACACATGAGCCCGGTGTCCGGCATTTACACACACTTTCCGGCATCGGATAAAGATAATTACGGCAAGGGACGGCTTGAGAGTGAATGCGCAAGACTGGGCGCAATCATGAAACAACTGGCAGAGACGGACATGCTCCTGATGGACGAGTCCTTTTCCAGCACCAGCGGCCTGGAGGCCGGATATATCGCCTCTGAGGTGCTGACCGGTATTGGCGTCATTGGCTGCTGCGGGCTGTTCGTCACACACATCCATGACCTGCCGCTGAAGGTCGCGGAGTTTAACGCTCATCCGCGAAATAAGGGCAAAATTGATAATCTCGTGGCACAGATGGAAAACCGTGAAGACGGTGTGCGCAGCTACCGTGTATTGCGGACGACACCGGACGGCCTGAGCTATGCCAGAGATATCGCTATGCGTTACGGGCTGGATCTGGAAGATATTATCGGGTGAAGCCCTTCATATTACAGGACGGGAGGATCTTATGGAGTATTTCTGGTACGTTATTGCTGCGTTCGGTGCGGGAGTCGGCACCGGGCTGGCCGGTTTGTCCGCAGCGACAGTTATGGTTCCGATTCTGATAGTGCTGTGCCCTTCCTTTCAAGGCGATTACGGGGCATATCAGGCGACAGCCATCGCGTTGGCGTCAGATATCCTCGGCTCTGCCGTAACCACATCGGTCTATGCAAAAAACAAGAGAATCGATTTAAAGCACGGCTGGGTTATGCTGGTCTGCATCGTTGCGCTCAGTACAGTCGGAAGCTACGCTGCCTATCTGGCCGGGAATGTTGTATTGGGCGGTTTTACCCTGATTCTCACCTTCTGTATCGGTATTCGGTTTCTGGTCAAACCGGACACCTCCAAGCCGGATGCGGATTCCTCCAATATGCATTTGAGTTGGAAAGAAATCGCGATCTCCCTGTTTTTCGGCCTTACAATCGGCTTCGGCACGGGTTTTGTGGGAATCGGCGGCGGAATGATGATGCTGGTCGTTTTTACCGCGTTTCTGGGATATGATTTAAAGACGGCTGTGGGCACCAGCACATTCATTATGACATTTACTGCTCTGATCGGCTTTATCAGCCATGCGATGATTCATCCCGCGATTGTTCTGGAACGCTGGAATGTGCTGATCGTCTGTATCGTCACGGCAACGGCGGCCTCCCTGATCTCCGCCCGGTTTGCAAACCGCGTGAAAAATAAAACCGTGGGCAGAGTCACCGGCGTGATACTGACTGCTTTGGGTGCAGCTATGATATACCTCAATTATTTTCGGTAAACTCGGTTTCCGGTACTTTAGATCAGCATTTATTTCATCTGCTCCAGTACCTTTCGGTAAGGCGCGATCATTTACATATTATATCTGTCAAATCTGTTCGTATCAACTTTAGAATATCCTGAAAATTCCGCACAATAATGTTCGATCTGATATTCCAACACATCCCGTTCCCACGACGGCTCCTCTCCCCTTATCCACTCTAATGCTGAGGTACAATCCAAATGAAAACCCCTGCCAAAATACCGGAACATCTTTTCGTGAGACCCACTAAAAGGTCTGGCTGTCACTCTTTTTACATTTTCGGCAATTGTAAAGTTACGATTTATACTTTGATTAGCCGTCAACAATCCCTCGCTATCAATACATCCTTGCTGGTTAATTCTTCTCCTGAAAAGCGAAACCAGATAAAATCGTTATAGGAAACGCCATGCGTTTTTTGTACAATTTCGCGCGGATTGTACTCATTTATCCCCAATCTGTTCAAAATGTCCTGAATGTCGGCACGATTCCTGTCCCAACACCGCAACTCAAAAATATGATTCAACTGATGCCGTGTCATACTGGTCGAAGCAAATAACTGTTTCAAAGGATGCTCTGTGAACCTCGAAACCTTCACTCTGCTCCCTTGTACATGAACACGCGCCGTAATTTCATCTTTCCAGAAAACCTCAAAAGAGTAATCTGACACTATTTTTTCCTTAGTGCGTTCCGTTTGCAGACTGCGCAACGCATCCTCCAGATGCCTTACAACAGACTCCTGCTCCTTTTTCTGTGCCGTCAGCTCTTTCGAATACTGTATCTGAGCCTCCTCCCGGCAAACTGCGCCCGGACGAACAGGACATAAATATTTCCAACGTACCGCGCCGTCCTCACGCCACTGCATGTAACAATACAGCTTTCCTTTAATCTTTTTAATCACAATAGAACAGCCGGATTCAGGAAATTTCTCCAGTTCCTTTTCGAGATCATTCAAACGATTCCTTGCCTGAGCCAGCTCATAGCGTAACAGGCGATAAATTCTATCCAATTCTTTCATGGATTAACCCTCCACCTGCATGTTAACATATATTTCTCGCAAATACAATATTTAAATGATAACTCGCCATTAACCATTTGACTTTTTCATTTTTTAATGGTAAAGTTTGCGAGGACGCGACCGTTTCGCAAAGATAAACGTGCAAACCAATTGGCTTGCACGTTTTTTATATCTGTGAATTTTACTGTGGAGGACAACCATGAACAATACAAACAAGATGGCAACAATGAAAATGTCAAAGCTTCTTCTCAATATGTCGCTGCCGCTGATGATCTCGCTGCTGGTTCAGTCATTGTACAATATCGTGGACAGCATCTTCGTGGCAAGAATCAGTGAAGCCGCGCTAACCGCCACCTCACTGGCCTATCCGATCTAGCTTTTAATGATCGCCGTGTCGGTCGGTACCAGCGTCGGCATAAATGCCCTGCTTTCCAGAAGTGTCGGTGCAAAAGAATATGAGATGACTGCCAATGCCGCTGCTACCGGTGTCCTTCTTGCCGGTGCCGGCACGCTGGTGTTCCTGATTTTGGGGATTTTCTGCCCTGACCGATTCGCCTTGCTGTTTACAGACGATGAGACCATTGCGCTCTACTGCGGACAATATCTGCGCATCTGCATGATTTTCTGCCTCGGAACCTTTATCAGCACCATGTACCAGCGCTTCCTGCAATCTGTGGGATATACGTTTGAAAGCATGCTGTCCCTGATCGCGGGCGCCGTGACCAACCTGATTCTCGATCCGATTTTAATTTTCGGCCTTTTTGGCACACAGGCGCTGGGGATCCGCGGCGCGGCAATCGCGACCGTAATCGGACAATGGGTTTCCGCAGCTGTCGCGATTCTGCTGAACCGCTTTCGCAATCCCCTGATTCGGGTAAAATTCGCCGGATACCGGCCGGATAAAAAGGTGTTCCTCCAGATTTACAGAGTCGGCCTTCCGACGATTGTCACACAGGCGATCGGCAGCATCATGGTAACGGCGGTCAATGCGATTCTCATGCCGTTTTCACCCACTGCCGTGGCGTTTTTCGGCGTATATTACAAGCTTCAGAACTTCCTCTTTATGCCAATGAACGGACTGGGGCAGGCTGCCATTCCGATCGTCGGTTATAATTTCGGTGCGAAAAATCCGGAACGTATTCGCCAGTTCTACCGGAATATTCTGCCGGTTGCCATCGTATTCTCTCTCGCTGCCACCGCGGTTTTCCTTTTACTGCCCGGCCAGCTTCTGTCGCTTTTTTCTGCCGGAGCGGAAATGCTGGCTCTCGGAATTCCCGCGTTGCGCATCATATCCGTGACATTTGTTTTCGCCTCGGTAACTATGGTGCTCAGCTATTCCGCTTCCGGCATGGGCAACGGAATCGTCAATATGCTCGGAACAGCCATACGCCAGCTTATTCTTCTGGTACCGGCGCTGTATCTTTTCTCAAAATTCTTCGGAATTTCTCATGCATGGTATGCCTTCTGGATCTCAGAGATTACGGCAACGGTGTACGCGAGCATTGCCACACTGCATGAACTGAAGGTGAAAAATATTATCTCCGGAAAAGCCGATTGATACAGGTCTTGGCATTTTTTGAACGCTGGAGACGAACTCTGTCTTTTAATTCAACTTCTTACAGAAAAAGTTCGCATTCCCTCCGCTTTTTGCAAAGTGTACCTAACGCAACGCCACCAAGAGATGTGATCACCTTATTGAGTTTCCTTGCATTCTGCGGGCACAGAGAAATACAGCGCATGCAGCTGATGCACTTCTTGCTGTCTGATTTTAAGGTATCAGCATCTATGGCACCCACCGGGCATTTTCGGACGCAGAGCCCACATTTCACGCAATCGCCGGAAATTCCCGGAGCCATCCCCATGCTCATACCCTGTTTTTCTGTCACTTTCCCGGGGACGCCGGGCATGTTTTCATTGCCCGCGGAAATCTTTTCCATGATTTTACCCGCCATATCCCGCAAAACTGCAGCATCCGATGCATCTGGTCTCCCCGCCGCTACCTGTCTTGCAATAGAGTGTTCTGCAATGGCTGCAACGGCTGCAACCGGCCGGAACCCTGCTTTCACCGCAGCATCCAGTAACTCTGCCAGCGTATTATCGTAGGCACGGTTCCCGTAAACGCATACAAGAACTGCCCTCACACCTGCGCCATCAATCTGAGCAATCCGCTCTAACGCTGTTTTAGGTACATGGCCGCCATAAGAAGGTATGGCAATCAAAGCCAGATCGTCACTGCCAAACACTGCATCCTCATAGCATGTTTCCGGATCGCAAAGATCAATTTCATTCACCATTGCACCGCCGGAAATATTTTCCATTAATGTATCTACTGCTTTTTTCGTCCCGCCGGTCGGGCTGAAAATGATAGAATGAACTGCTCCATTTCCCATCTGTTGTATCTTGCTCATGTTACATTTCCCCGCTTTCGGATTCTTCAAACCTCATCCAGAATCGCTGCTGCAATTATCTCCACCAGCATCTGCGGCATATCATTTGTAAAAATATAACTGTTTCCCAACATTAAAATTCTCATAATATTTTCATTTACCATATAT
>JAJQBV010000231.1 GCA_021203115.1 Clostridiales bacterium
CGTGTATATACACGGCCTCTTTCGCATCCGTCATACCAACTATATTTTTTTATTTAAAGTACTCCACCCCGGACTCAAAAATTTTCATATCCTGCTCCCCATAGATATTGACCGCCACACCGTCGCCGCGCCGCTCCGAGTGCGCCATCTTCCCGAGCACCCGTCCGTCCGGGCTCGTAATGCCCTCGATCGCCATGTAGGAGCCGTTGACATTCCACTCCTCATCCATGGTGGGCATGCCGTTCTCGTTCACATACTGCGTCGCCACCTGTCCGTTGGCAAACAGCCTGTCCAGCCACTCCTGCGGAGCGACAAACCGTCCCTCTCCGTGGGAAGCGGGGTTGGTGTAGACTTTTCCGAGCTCTGCCTGTGCCAGCCACGGGGACTTGTTCGTCACCACCTTCGTGTAAACCATCTTGGAGATATGGCGTCCGATCGTGTTGTAGGTCAGGGTCGGTGAATCCGCGTTTCCGTCCTGAATCCGTCCGTAGGGCACCAGACCCAGCTTGATCAGCGCCTGGAACCCGTTGCAGATGCCCAGCGCCAGTCCGTCGCGCTCATTCAGGAGCCGCTCCACGGCCTCCTTCATCTTCGCGTTGCGGAACGCGGTCGCGAAAAACTTCGCGGAGCCCTCCGGCTCGTCGCCCGCGGAAAATCCGCCGGGGAACATGACAATCTGGGAACGGTCGATCGCCTTCACAAAAATGTCCACGGATTCGCGGATATCATCCGCCGTCAGGTTCTTAAACACCTTCGTGATGACATCGGCTCCCGCCCGCTCAAATGCCTTCGCGGAGTCGTACTCGCAGTTCGTCCCCGGGAAGACCGGGATAAACACCGTCGGCTTCGCCACTTTATTCTTACAGACATAGATTTCCTTCGTATCGTAGAGCTTTAACGGCAGCTCGTCCGCCGCCCGGCTCGCCTTCGTCGGGAAGACCGGCTCCAGCGTGCCTGTCCATGCGTCAAGCGCCTCCTCCACCGGGATGCTCACCTCGCCGTACTGGAACACCGGCTCCGTGAGGACAGCGCCCGCGACGGAAACATTCGCCTGAAGTCCGGCCGCCTCCATGGCCGCTTTCACCGCGTCGGTATCCTCCGGCGCCACCTCGGCCACAAGATTGCCGAAGCCCGGTGCAAACGCCTCCTCCGGCTTCATGCAGCCGCAAATGGAAACGCCGAGCTTGTTTCCGAATGCCATCCGGCTGACCGCCGCCACGAGTCCCGCGCCGTCCAATGTATAGACCGCCCGCAGCTTTTTCTCCTGCATCAGGCTGTGGATCACATCGTACATCTTCATGATCTGCCCGTAGTCCGGCAAATCGTACTCATCCTTCTCAATGGTAAACAGCATCAGCTTGTCTCCGGCAGACTTTAACTCCGGCGTCACGATATCCTGCTCCGTCGCCACATCCACCGCGAAGGAGACCAGCGTCGGCGGCACATCGATCTCGTTGAAGCTGCCGGACATGGAATCCTTGCCGCCGATGGAGGGAAGTCCGAAGCCCATCTGGGCGCTGTACGCGCCGAGGAGCGCCGCAAACGGCTGGCTCCACCGGGACGGCTCCTCACTCATCCTGCGGAAATACTCCTGGAAGCTGAAACGGATCTTGTGATAATCTCCGCCCGCGGCCACGATCTTTGCCACCGATTCCACGACCGCGTAAACCGCGCCGTGGTAGGGGCTCCAACTGGACAGATACGGGTCAAACCCGTAGCTCATCAGCGTCACGGCATCGCACTTTCCGGTCATCACCGGCACCTTTGCCGCCATGGCCTGCGTCTCCGTCAACTGATACCGGCCGCCGTAGGGCATAAACACGCTGCCCGCACCGATCGAGCCGTCGAACATCTCCACCAGCCCCTTCTGGGAGCAGACATTCAGATCCTTTAAGGTGTCAAGCCACGCTGCGCGGATATCATTCGCCGCCAGATCCTTCGCCACGGCATCCGTTGCAATCCAGTCGAAATAATCATCCTCTTTCGCCGGGATGTCGACCGCAATATTCGTCTCCTGATGCGCGCCGTTCGTATCCAGAAACGCGCGGGACAGGTTGACGATCTCTTTTCCTCTCCATGACAGAACCAGCCGCGGCTCCTCGGTCACCACCGCGACGGGAACCGCCTCCAGATTCTCCTCCGCCGCGTAGGACAGGAACTGATCCACATTCTCCGGCGCGATGACCACCGCCATCCGCTCCTGCGACTCAGAGATGGCCAGCTCGGTTCCGTCCAGACCGGCGTATTTCTTCGGCACCTTGTCCAGATCGACGCGAAGGCCGTCCGCCAGCTCGCCGATGGCGACGGAGACGCCGCCCGCGCCGAAATCATTGCACTTCTTTATAATATAGGCGACCTCCTCCCGCCGGAACAGGCGCTGAATCTTTCGCTCTGTCGGCGGATTACCCTTCTGAACCTCCGCCCCGCAGGTATCAATGGAAGCCGTGGTGTGCGCCTTGGAGGAGCCGGTCGCTCCGCCGCAGCCGTCACGGCCGGTGCGCCCGCCGAGGAGAATGATCACATCCCCCGGATCGGAGGTCAGCCGCTGCACCGCACGGCGCGGAGCCGCGCCGAGAACCGCGCCGATCTCCATACGCTTTGCCACATAATTCGGATGATAAATCTCCTTTACCAGTCCGGTAGCCAGTCCGATCTGGTTGCCGTAGGAGCTGTAGCCTCCGGCTGCCGACCGGACAATCTTTTTCTGGGGGAGCTTGCCCGGCAGGGTATCCTTCACGGAACGGGTCGGATCCGCCGCGCCGGTCACGCGCATCGCCTGATACACATAGGTACGCCCGGAGAGCGGGTCGCGGATCGCGCCGCCCAGACAGGTCGCCGCGCCGCCGAACGGCTCAATCTCCGTCGGATGGTTGTGTGTCTCGTTTTTAAAGTTAATGAGCCACTCCTCCTCCTTACCGTCCACCGTCAGCGGGACAACGATCGAGCAGGCGTTGATCTCGTCCGACTCCTCCTGATCCTGAAGCTTTCCCTCTTTTTTCAGCTTTTTCATGGCCATCAGCGCCAGATCCATCAGGCAGACAAACTTGTCCGGGCGATCGGCGTAGAGCTCCGCAAAATTGTCCAGATACTGCTCGTAAGACTTTTTGATCGGCTCCAGATAATAGCCGTCGCCGAACTGAACGTCCTTCAGCTCCGTGGAAAACGTCGTGTGGCGGCAGTGATCCGACCAGTATGTGTCCAGCACGCGGATCTCCGTCATGGACGGATCCCTGTGCTCTTCCCCGGCGAAATAGTTCTGTATATGAAGGAAATCCTGAAATGTCATGGCCAGGCCGAGGGAGTCATACAGTTCCCGCAGAGAATCCTCCGGCATCGCGGAAAATCCGTCGAAGATGACGACATCGTCCGGCTCCGCAAAATCCTGCACCAGCGTCTCCGGCTTCTCCAGCCCCGTCTCTCTCGAATCCACCGGGTTGATGCAGTGGTGACGGATCGCCGCAAGCTGCTCATCCGTGATATCGCCCTCGATCACATAGGTCGTCGCGGTGCGGATGATGGGCTCCTCGTCCTCATTCAAAAGCTTCACGCACTGCTGAGCGGAGTCTGCCCGCTGATCAAACTGTCCCGGCAGATATTCCACGGAAAATGTCCGCGCACCATTTAAATCGAACTCCTCCTCGTAGACATAGTCCACCGGAGGCTCGGAAAACACGCTCACCAGCGCCTCCCGGTATGTCTCATCCGAAATGTTCTCCACATCGTAGCGAACCAGCTCACGCACCTTCGTCACACCCGGAATGCCCAGATAGCTTCTGATCTCCGCCTCAAGCTCCCGCGCTTTCACGGCGTAGGCGTCCTTTTTCTCCACATAAACTCTGCGTACACTGCTCATTTTATTTCCTCCCACTTGCTCTGGGTAGTGTCAAATTCTACCTTGTTTTTTATGTCTAAATCCTATAGAAACCTTGAA
>JAJQBV010000154.1 GCA_021203115.1 Clostridiales bacterium
TCGTAAAAGACGGCGATACCGTACTGATCGGCGGCTTCATGACAAACGGAACAGCGAAATCGATCGTGTATGAAGTAACCGCAAAAGATCTGACCGTTGTCTGCAATGACGCCGGCTTCCAGAACGAGGGAACAGGCAGACTGCTCGCAAATCATCAGATCAAGAGACTGATTGCGACACACGTTGGTCTGAACAAAGAGTGCGGACAGCAGTACAATGAGGGCGTTCTCGACCTGAAGCTTCAGCCGCAGGGCACGCTGGCAGAGCAGATCCGCGCAGGCGGAGCAGGACTGGGCGGATTCCTTACACCCACCGGTATCGGCACCATCGTCGCTGACAGCTCCTCACCGACCACACTTGAGGGCAAGCAGGTGATCGAACTGGACGGCAAGGAATATCTGCTTGAGAAAGCCATCCGCGGCAATGTCGCCATCATTCAGGGTTATGTCGCCGATGAGTCCGGCAATGTTCGTTACAAAGGCTCCACACGTAACTTTAACATTCCGATGGCATCTGCAGCAGACATCGTGATCGTAGAGGTGGAAAAGATCGTTCCGGCCGGCGAGATCGGTCCGAACTATGTCGAGACTCCTCACATCTTCGTTGATTACTTAGTCGTAAAGGAGGAAGCATAAGATGGATAGAAGCGAGATTAAACCCTTTATCGCAAAACGTGTTGCAAAAGAGATTCATGACGGCGATGTTGTAAACCTCGGCATCGGCCTTCCTACAATGGTTCCGGATTATGTAGATCCTGATATCACCATCACTCTGCAGTCCGAGAACGGCTTCATCGGCCTCGCGGCTGTGGATCCGGATTCAGACGACGCCGCTTACACCGTAAACGCGGGCGGACAGCCGGCTGGCATCGAGAAAGACGGCATGTTCTTTGACTCCTGCACTTCCTTCGGCATCATCCGCGGCGGCCATGTGGACGCTACCGTCCTCGGCTCCCTTCAGGTTGATGAAAAGGGTAACATCGCGAACTGGATCATCCCCGGTAAAATGGTTCCGGGCATGGGCGGCGCGATGGATCTGGTTGTCGGCGCGAAGAAGGTTATTGTAGCCATGGAGCACACCCAGAAGGGCGCACCGAAGATCTTAAACGAGTGCACACTTCCGCTGACCGCGAAGGGTCAGGTAAACCTCATCGTCACCGAGATGGCGGTTATCGAGGTGACACCGGACGGCCTTGTACTGACCGAGTACAATCCGGAGTTTACCGTTGAGGAGATTCAGGCTGCCACAGAGGCGAAGCTGATCATCTCTCCGGATCTGAAGCCGATGGTGTAAAACATACCGGTTTTCGAGAATCGTTCTTGAAACAGGACAAACATATGGCCATGCGAAAACAGAGTCGTTTTTGCATGGCCTTTTTTTGAATAATGAATTGTCTCTTTTTGAAGGTTCAGTTCTCTCCCTGCCGGACTTCGCCGCGCTCACAGCGGTTCCCCCATGAGTCGATGAGTTCTCCCTCCCGGTAGACACAGATGACCTCGCAGTGGTTTGCACAGTTGGGACAGGTGACTTCGCGGGTGAGAAAGTTCATCTCGGCGATGTCGAAGGAGAACGGGCGTTCCACGCCGCAGCCCTGCGCAAGGATGGCAGCGCCGTAGCAGCCCATGAGGTGGCCGTTCTCGTCCACGATAATCTCCTCGCCGAGGGAGTCGGCAAATGCTTTTACCACGCCCTGATTTTTGCTGACACCGCCCTGAAAGACGATGGGGGCGACGATCTTCTTTCCTTTTCCGATATTGTTCAGATAATTGTTGACGACGGCATTGCAGAGACCGGCGATGATGTCCTCCTTCCGGTGTCCCATCTGGATCTTGTGAACCAGATCCGACTCGGCGAAAACCGTGCAGCGCGCCGCGATGGGTGTCGGGTTTGTGCTGCCAAGGGCGATCGCCCCGAACTCCTCCACATCCACGCCGAGACGGCGGGCCTGACTGGTGAGGAAGGAGCCGGTTCCGGCTGCGCAGAGCGTGTTCATGGCGTAATCCACCGCGACGCCGTTCTCCACACAGATGATCTTGGAGTCCTGTCCGCCGATCTCTAGAATCGTCCGGACATCCGGGTGCAGGGTTGTTGTCCCGACCGCATGCGCCGTAATCTCATTTTTTACAATGCTGGCATTGCACATCGCGCCGACCAGCTTCCGGGCGCTGCCCGTCGTACCGGCAGCCACGACCTCGTACTCATCCTGATTCAACTGTTCTCCGAGAGAGGCGATCACCTTCTTTGAGGCTTCCATCGGATTCCCTTCTGTCCACAGGTAAATACTGCAGAGAATATTTTTTTCCTCATCTATAATAACGCCCTTCGTGGAAATGGAGCCGATATCGATTCCAAGGTAAGCTTTCTTTTTCATCGTCACATTCCTTTCGCATGCTTCATACTCATCATATCATAGAATGCCTCAATCCTTGTCTCCACCCCGGTATCCCCGGTCTGTGTATCATAGCTCATAAACAGCGTCGGAATCTTATAATCCTCGCTGATATTGTGGAGAATCGGGACACAGTCCATCTCCGGCGTACATCCGAAGGACTTGATATGCACCAGCCCGTCGAAGCCCTTTTTCGCGTAATGCTCCGCGAGCGTGATCGTGGCGACGGAAGAGCAGCCCGTGTTGTATCGGATGTATTTTGCACTCTCCTTTTGCTGGATGTTCACCCAGATGGAGGCCGGGAATTTGTTCAGGTCGTATTTGATGTAGTGCCGCAGCTTTCTCAAAACCCGCTCGTCCGGACAGATCAGGAGGCTGTTGGAGAGGTTCATCCACCGGTGTACCTCCGCGCCCATCTGCGCCAGCTTTTTCTCAATCTCGTGGTTGGAGAACGGATCCATGATGGTGAAATACTCTCCGACCAGACCGACCCGGATGGGATGCTCCGGCTTGTCAAGGGGGATGGCCTTCATGTCTGCCATCGCCTGCTTGTAGATTCGGTTGATTGCCCGCAGACCCTTCGCGCTCCGCAACTCGGCCAGAAAACGCTTGTATACCCGGTCAAAGGAGCCCTTTTCCACCTCAAACCCCATGTTCTGACGGTAAAAATCCTCCACCTTATCAATGCTCGTAATGATCTTAAACGTGGCGGGGACGGCCCCGGCCAGACGCAGGAGATGATAGTCGGCGGAGTATTTTTTCGCATCCCGGAGCAGGGCGAAGAGATTCCTGAAACGGAACAAAGTGATATTGAGCATCTCAAAATCATACCCCATATCCTTCAGAATCTGTTCGTGCAGCTCGCCGTAGTAGCCGAGACGGCAGGTGCCTCCGGTCTGGATCAGGACGTTTGCGCCCGCCTCCAGCGCCTCAATATAGTTGCCCATATGGCATTTAAACGGAGCGCAGACAAAGTCCGGGCTGTATTTTGCGCCCAGCTCCATGGTGCGCTTTGTCATGACGGGCGGCGCCATGTACCCGGCGTTCAGGCCGTTGTTTACAAAATATTTGATGGCGATATCATAGTTTCCCAGAGACGGGTAACACAGAGTATAGGGTTTTTCAGGCATTCCCCAGCGCCTCCTTTCGAAAACGGATGATATCAATAAAACTTTCCAGACGGGTATCGATGCCCGCGCTGGCGTCCTGACTGTCCAAAAGCAGGTTCAGGATGGGTTTATCCTTGATCCGGCGGATAATCATTTCGTTGATCATGGAATCCGGCCCGCAGGGGAATGCCGTGATCAGGATAATACCATCGACCGCGTCATGATATTTTTCGATTGCGCCGAGAAGCTCCCGGCTCATGGTCCACGGCACATCGCGGCAGAGCTTTTGGGAGTCCGACTGTGCCTGCCGCAGATCCACTGCGTCCGCGCAGACAGGCAGCGCATCGAGCCGGCGGATACTCTTCAAAATGGGCATGCCGATGTACTCGTCGTAGAGGTTGTAGCTGTGCCCGGCCACCAGAACCCGGAT
>JAJQBV010000143.1 GCA_021203115.1 Clostridiales bacterium
CTCATGAATCAGTAAATATGGTTTGATGGATTATGGGACGCTGGGGATCCCCCGGTGTCCCATATTTCAGATTATCATTGTATGGCACAAAAATGGAGTAGTGAAGTCATGGATAAAGAAAAAATTACAGTTGGTGCGAGAAAGGTTTCGATTGAGTTTCCGGGTGTGAAGGCGCTGACAGACATTGACTTTGAGGTGGGCACCGGTGAGATCCGCGCGGTGATGGGGGCGAACGGTGCCGGAAAATCTACCCTGATGAAGGTTTTTGCCGGGTCGAATCCGGGATACACGGGAGAGGTTCTGTATAACGGGGAGCCTGTGGAAGTCCGTACTCCTCTGGCGGCGAAAAAGCTCGGCATTCAGATCGTGTATCAGGAAGTTGATATGGCGCTCATGCCGAATCTAACGGTGGCGGAGAACGTTATGTTTAACGACATTGTCATGAATATGAAGGGAAAACTCTTCGTGAATTACGGCAAGATTCGCCGGGATGCGAAAGAGGTATTAAAGCGGCTGAATACGGAGATTGATGTCAATGAGATCTGCGGAAAGCTCCCGCTGGCGAAAAAGCAGATGGTACTGATCGCGCGTGCAATCCAGAATTCCTGCAATTTCCTGATTCTGGATGAGCCGACGGCGCCCCTGTCCGATTCGGAGACGGAGGAGCTGTTCCGGGTCGTGCGGCATCTGCGCGAGACGGAGAATATCGCGATCATCTTTATCACACACCGTATTCACGAGGTCCTGAACATATGTGACAGCTATACGGTGCTTCGGAACGGGGAGATGGTGGGAACGTATGACATTACACCGTCGACGACATCAAAGGAAATTGTGGATAAGATGCTGGGGCGTTCCTTTGAGGAGAATTTCCCGAAGGAAGCTTGTGAAATCGGAGAAAAGGCGTTTGTCATTGAAAATCTTACGGAACGCGAGGGAAAGGTTAAGGACATCAATATGTATGTCCGTAAGGGTGAGATTGTCGGAATTGCCGGTCTGGTAGGCGGCGGCAAGACGGAGCTCTGCAAAACGATTTTCGGAGCATATAAAAAGAGCTCCGGGAAGATTATATACGATGGCAAAGAGCTGAAAATAAATACAACGTCCGACGCGGTGAAAAACCGGATCGGACTGGTGCCGGAGGAACGACGCAAGGAGGGCGTTCTGGTTAACGAGGATGTGGCGCTGAATCTGGCGGCCGCCTCGCTGGATCAGTTCAGCACGGCGAGTTTTGTTAACACGAGAGCTACCTATAAAAACGCGGAGAAGTATGTCGGGGAGCTTGGAATCCTGACACCCTCCGTCAGACAGAAGGTGGCCTACCTGTCCGGAGGTAACCAGCAGAAGGTGGCAGTCGGAAAATGGCTGGCTGCGGACTGCGATGTCTATATTTTCGATGAGCCGACCAAGGGCGTTGACGTCGGAGCGAAGCAGGAGATTTTCCGCCTGATCAACCAGATTGCGAAGGATGGCAACTGCGTGATCTACGCGACCTGCGAGAACTCGGAGCTTCTGTCCATCACAGACCGTATGTATGTGATGTTTGACGGCGAGATCATGGCGGAGCTTGAGACGGCCAAGACAAATGAGACGGAGATCGTACACTATGCGACAGGTTCCAGAGAAGCCTACGCCGCAGGTTGATAAAGTTACTTAAACAGATTAGTGGAGGTTTTACTGATGAAAACACAAAGTAAGCTGAAATTCCTGGTAGACTGGGCGGCGGTTCTGGCACTGGTTATTTCCATTGTTATCTTCGCGATGATCAAGGGCACAGCCTTTTTCTCGGTCGCCAATTTTACTACCATTTTGAGATCTATGTCCACGGTGACGATTTTTGCCCTCGCGGCGACCGTCTCCATGGCGCCGGACGGCTTCGATATGGCGGCCGGTACGCTGGGTACATTCTGTGCGTATGTTTTCGCCTCAATGTTCCTCTGGTTCGGGATGCCGCTGTGGCTATCGATCGTGATCACCGTGGTGTTTGCGATGGTGATGTATCTGCTGAACATGTTCCTGATCCTTGTATGTAAAGTTCCTGATATGCTGGCCACCTGTGCCTTGCAATTTGTCCATCAGGGACTCGGCCTTTTCTACAGCGGCGGCGGCGCGATTTCTGCGGGTCTGTCTGCGGCTGACTGGGCTGCGAAGTTAAAGGGCGGCGACTCCACTCCGGCTCGTTCCGGATGGACCGCGGCATCCCAGAATATCGGAAAAGCACCGTACATTATCATTATCATGCTGGCATGCGTGGTTATCTGTTACATACTGCTGGAGCGCACCAAGTACGGCCGTTACCTCTATGCAATGGGCGGCAACAAGACAGCGGCAAAGCTCTCCGGTATCAATGTCAAGCGGATGCGTTTCCTGGCCGGTATGTTTGCAGCCGGATTTATCGCGGTTGCCGGTATTATCGTTTGTTCCCGTAACTCGGCGGCGCAGGTCAATGGCTCCGACAGTTACCTGATGAGCTCCTTGGCGGCTGTGTTTGTCGGACGAACCGTTGGCGGACGTGAAAAGTACAACGCGATCGGTACTGCCGTCGGTGCGCTGCTGATTGCTACGCTGGAGAATGGTCTGACGATGTGCGGCGTTGTGTACTATGTTCTGCCGGCGATCAAGGGCTTCGTCCTCTGCGCGGCTCTGGTGGCGGCGTACATCATGACGAAGGAAGACTGATTGCAGCCGTAAGAATTGAGTCAAAAGGATGAGGAATTTCTGATCAGTCATCCCGGAATATCATCGAATGAAAGCTGGGCTGACACAGTGTCTGATTCTGACATCACGTGTCAGCCCGGTTTGTTTTATGAGAGAAAATAATGTGAGATAAAATGTTGTAATATTTGCTTTTTTCTGGAAATTATGCCAAATAGATGTTGCATTTTGTTGACATTTATCTGGTTTTGTGATACTTTATAAACAGCATATTTTAGAACGTGATGGCCTGAATGAAAGCGAAGGGGTGAGAAAATGTCAAAATTTGACAAGTATTTTTTGATGAAGGATGCGGACGCGATTGAGTACGCACAGCTGAAGGTGCCGCAGAAGAACTGGGATGTCGCGACGATGGAGAGCAAGGAGATCGGCGACGGCAATCTGAACTATGTGTTCAAGGTAAAGGATGCGAAGGGAAACAGTGTGATCGTGAAGCAGGCGGGGATTGAGCTTCGCATCTCCAAGGACATGCACATCGACGTGGACCGGAACCGCGTAGAGTCCGAGATCCTGATTCTGCAGGGCGAGCTGGCGCCGGGATATGTGCCGGAGATTTATGATTATGATGTCGAGATGCACGCCTGCTGCATGCAGGACCTGTCCGACCATGAGGTGATGCGTCCGGCGATGCTGCAGCACAAGATTTTCCCGAAGTTTGCGGATCAGATTTCCACATTCATGGCGCAGACGCTGATGGGTACCACAGATATCGTCATGGATCATCAGGAGAAAAAGAAGTATCAGAAGAAGTTTATCTCCCCGGATCTCTGCGATATCACCGAGCAGCTTGTCTACACGGAGCCGTATAACGATGAGCGCGGACGGAACAATGTCTTTCTTCCGAATGCGGAGTTCGTGAAGGAAAAGTTGTACGATGACGAGGAGCTGCATCTTGAAGTTGCAAAATTAAAGATGGATTTTATGACCAGAGCGCAGTCACTGATCCACGGCGATCTTCATACCGGCTCGATCTTCATCAACGAGGAGAGCACGATGGTCTTTGACCCGGAGTTCTGCATGTACGGCGTCATGGGATACGACATCGGAAATGTCATTGCAAATATGATTTTTGCGTGGTGCAACGGGGATGTGACGGACGACAAGCCGTTCTGCGAGTGGATGGAGTCCGTGATCGTGGACGTGATCAATATGACCATGGACAAGATGAGCAAATATTACGACGAGCATGTGAC
>JAJQBV010000141.1 GCA_021203115.1 Clostridiales bacterium
AAAGATGTGCAAAATGGTTGTCGGTGTTCTCATCTTCTTCGTGCTTTATCAGGGCATCAACTTCCTGAACATCAATACATACTGGCAGTATGTTGCGCTTGGCTGTGTCCTTCTGTTCGCGGTTGCGCTGGATACCCTGCAGACGAGAGCTGCACTCAACGCGGCGAAGAAGGTCAGCGGGCAGGCTCCGGCTCCGGAGAAGGCGGCGTAATTCGGAGGACGCATGGACATTACACAGATCATAGACCGGTATATTGAGGAAATGCGGGCGCTGATATATGAAAAGTATACGGCGAGGGATTCCGTGAGTACATGGCTCGGTATGGGGAAGGTACAGAAAAATCCTCTCCATGGGCAGTTGTACAAGGATGTGGAACAGGCGGTGGCCGCGCTGACGAGTCAGTTGGAGGCTTCGCCGGATGCGGATCTGGCAGAGCGTGCGGTTCGTGCAGTGTTGGCCTGTGACCGCGGCAGCTACAGCGGCGTCGAGGACAGCATCCGTCTTGGACTGATCTCGATCGAGGCGCTGGCGATTCCGCTGCTCGGCCATATGACGCCGGAAGCGGTCGGAGTGCTCCGCGGGAAGTATGTGGCCCGGTATCCAGAGCGGGATATGCTCCCGAAACAGAGAGAGCTGTACCGGTGTATGTGCGAGTGTTCCGGTGAGAAAAAGACCGGGCGTACAGTCGGTTTGCGGAATCGCCGCAGCCGGCAGACAAAATAACAGTAATTATCCGATGAAAATATGCTTGTCCCCCTGTGTTCGCGGTGAACACAGGGGGATCTTTCTGTCCGGACGGCGGGAAGCGCAGTATTTACGGTGACGGTGATCAGTTTTTCCCCAGGCCCGCATTGCGGCGGTAGGCGTCCATGATCGCTTCAATGGCGGCAGAGCGGAATCCGTTCCGCTCGAGCGCGGCGACTCCGGCGATGGTGGAGCCGGCGGGGGAGCACACGGCGTCCTTTAACGCGCCCGGATGCTGCCCGGTTTCCAGCACCATGGCGGCGGAACCCATGACGGACTGCGCAGCGTAAGTGATCGCGTCCTGTCTGGAAATACCGGCCATCACGGCGCCGTCCGCCAAAGCTTCGATAAAGATATAGACGAAAGCCGGTGAGCAGCTGCTCACGGCGGAGAAGGCATCCATCAGGTGCTCCGGCAGGCGCATGACGCGTCCGGCGCCGGAGAGGATGTCCATGACGCTTTCTGCGTTTTCATCGGAGACATCGCTGCCGCAGGCAAGGGCGATCATGCCCATGCCGATGAAGGCGGGCGTGTTCGGCATCAGCCGGATGAAGGGGAGCGTCTGACAGGGGCCGGACAGCCGGGCCCGCAGCGTCTCAAGCGTCATCCCCGCCGCGATGGAGACCAGTACTTTGGACTCTCCTTTTTCGATTGCGGCATTGAGTGCCGGGGAGATCTCCTCCAGCACGCTGCCAATCACCTGCGGCTTCACACAGAGAAATATATATTCCCCCAACTCGACGGCCTGCGTGTTGCCTGCTGCGGTCTCACAGCCGACCTCGGCGGCCAGTTCTTTCGCTTTTTCCATATTATAGTCCGTGATATAGACCTGCCCGGATTTCAGGGAGCGGATCAGGGCGCCACCCATGTTCCCGGTTCCGATAAAAGAGATTTTTTTGCTCATCTGGGGTTCCTCCTGAAAATACAATATGATACTGCTATCATAAGCTTTTCCGCCGGAAAATGAAAGCGGAGATTTTGTTATTTCGGGAACTATTTGTGAAGAATTGATAAAAATGGATATTTTTGCGCTCAATTATGGTATGATGATGAGGATTTCGAGATAAATGAGTTAGGAAATCTCTGATTTCCGTGAACGAATTTATGCACAGCTGCGCGAAGCACGGAGAAATCCGTAGGTATCATCAGAGAGAAAGCTATGTACGATCAGGAGAATATACAGGGGCTCACGGAGCAGGAGGCAGCCGTGCAGGAGCGGCGCGGCAATGTCAATGCGATGCCGGAGCATTCGGGAAAAAGTGTGAAACAGATCATCTGCGGGAATGTCGTCACTTATTTTAATGCGATTTTCTGCATTATCGCGGTGCTTTTGATCATTGCGGGGTCATACAACAGCCTCACCTTCATTCCCCTGGTTGCTGCGAATACAGTGATTGGGATTATCCAGCAGCTGCAGGCGAAAAAGGTGCTGGACAAATTGTCCCTTCTGGATGTCGCCTCCTACCGGGTGCGCAGGGAGGGAAAGGAGCGGGAGATCCCCTCTGACCGTCTGGTGCTGGGAGATGTGATCCGTCTGGAGGGCGGGCAGCAGATTCCGGCGGATGCCGAGGTGCTTTCCGGACGCGTCACGGTAAACGAATCGCTGCTCACCGGCGAGGCGGATGAGGTGGAAAAGACGGAGGGGGCAAAGCTGATGTCCGGAAGCTTTGTGGTGTCCGGCGTCTGTTATGCCGAGCTGATCTGTGTGGGCGCGCATTCCTATGCGGCAAGGCTGACCGCGAAGGCGAAGGTGATCCGGGAAAAGCCGTCCCAGATGATTTTTGATATCGATCTGATTGTCAAAATCGCGGGTATCCTGATCATCCCGATCGGAATCGCCCTCTTTTATCAGGGGATGTTTGTCAATGGAAATACATTCTCAGAGGCGGTGGTTTCGATGGTGGGCGCTGTCATCGGGATGATTCCGGAGGGACTCTATCTGCTGGTGACGGTGGCGTTGGCTCTGAGCGCGATGCGGCTGGGGCAGCGGCATGTCCTCCTCCACGATATGCGCAGCACAGAAGCGCTGGCGCGGGTGGATGTGCTCTGCGTGGATAAGACCGGGACACTCACGGATAACAAAATGCAGATCACGGCAGTGCTGGCGCCGGTCGGAACGGATGAGAAAGCGCGGATGAATGCGGAAGAGATACTGGGCGCTTATGTCCACACGGTCCGGGATTCCAACAGCACGGCAAAAGCGCTCTGCGCTTATTACAAGGAGGGACGGCTGCTGTCGGCGGTGTCCGTGAAGCCGTTCAGTTCGAAAGAGAAATTTTCCGAGATTGCCACGGACGCGGAGATCTACCGGTTGGGAGCGCCGGAATTTCTGCTGGATGACGCCACGCTGGAGGAGAATCAGGATATCCTGCGGGAGCATCTGAAAAAAGGAGAGCGGCTTCTCGCCTTTGTCAGTGTCCGGGGCGACACGGTAAAGCCGCTGTTGTTTGTGTGTCTGGTGAACGGGCTTCGCCCGCATGTGAAGGAGACGATTGCTTATCTTACGGCGCAGGAGATGGCGGTGAAGGTGATCTCCGGCGATAATCCGCTGACGGTGTCGCGGATTGCCGCGATGGTCGGCATCCCGAATGCAGACCGATATGTTGACGCGACAACCTTAAAGTCGAAACAGGACTATGCAGAGGCAGTACGAAACTATACGGTTTTCGGGAGGGTCAAGCCGGAACAGAAAAAGAATCTGGTCGTCGCCCTGCGGAAAAGCGGACAGAAGGTCGCCATGACGGGGGACGGTGTCAACGACATTCTCGCCATGAAGGAGGCGGACTGCTCCATTGCCATGGGCGCCGGCAGCGACGCGGCCCGACAGGCCGCGCAGGTGGTGCTGCTGGATTCTGATTTTTCCCATATGCGGGAGATCATCGGGGAGGGGCGGCGCAATATCAACAATATCACGCGGTCCGCGACGCTTTTTCTTTATAAGAACCTGTTTTCCATGCTGCTGGCGATTTTTTCCATTATCAATACGTTTACCTATCCGCTGCAGCCCACGCAGGTCTCCCTGATCTCCATGTTCAACATCGGCGTACCGGCGTTCCTTCTGGCGTTTGAGTCCAGCGAGCGAAAACAAAATATCCGCTTCCTGCTCGATGTGCTGCTCCTGTCGCTGCCCGCCGCGCTGACCTCTTTCTTCTCCATTGCGGC
>JAJQBV010000238.1 GCA_021203115.1 Clostridiales bacterium
AAATTTTCAAACTGGAAGAGAACGGGACGACTGTCCGCACAGAGATTGTCGCCGGTCTTACCACCTTCATGACGATGGCCTATATCCTCGCCCTGAACCCGAACCTTCTGACAAACTTCGGGGCGGACGGCGGCTCTGCACTGTGGAACGGTGTCTTTCTCGCCACCTGTATCGCCTCCGCGATCGGTATGTTTGTCATGGCATTTCTGGCGAACAAGCCTTTCGGTCTGGCGCCGGGCATGGGGCTGAACAGCTTTTTCGCTGTTGTTGTCACCAATATCGTCAGCATCACCGGCATGACCTATCTGGAATCTTTCCAGGCAGCTCTGGGAATCATCCTCATCGAGGGTATCGTCTTTCTGGTGCTTTCCATTTTTAACATCCGCGAAAAGATCGTGAACGCGATTCCGCTCGGCATCCGTCTGGATATCTCACCCGCCATCGGCCTGATGCTTATGAACATCGGCCTCGGCTCCAATGTCGGCATCTATTCCTCCGAAGGCGGCCCGTACTATGTCATGCGGGACTTCTTCGGTTCACTGACCGCGGGTCTTGCGAAGTCAACCATGGGTGACGCTTACCCGACGATGGTGCTTACGGTGATCACCATGTTTGTCGGCCTGTTTATCATCATCATCCTTGACCACCATCACATCAAGGGCTCCGTCATTCTCGGCATGCTTTGCGCCTGTGTGGTCTACTGGATCGGCGAGGCGACCGTGCTCGGCACCGCACCGTTTGCAAGCCTCGCGACAGCATCGTTTGTCCCGGCTTTCTCCGACATGGCACAGACCACCCTCTTCCATCTGAATTTCAGCGGGCTTTTGGAGGTCGGCTGGTTTACCATGATCACGCTGGTCATCACTTTCTGCATCATTGACATGTTTGATACCATCGGAACACTGGTGGGTACCGCCTCCAAGGCAAATATGCTGGATGAGGACGGCAATATGCCTCAGATGAGAGAGGCTCTGACCGCCGACGCTGTCGGAACGGTTGCAGGCGCGCTCACCGGCACCTCCACCGTCACGACCTTCGTTGAGTCCGCTTCCGGCGTAGAGGCTGGCGGCCGCACCGGTCTGACGGCTCTCACCACCGGCATTCTCTTCCTTGCCAGCATCTTCATCGCACCGATTGCGGCGATCATCCCTGCGGCGGCAACATCCTCCGCACTGATCTACGTCGGAATCCTGATGATGGGCGGCTTAAAGAACATTAAGTTCAGCGAGATGGATCAGCTTGTGCCGGTAGCGCTCATGATCATCGCGGTTCCGATCTCCGGCTCCATCGGTCACGGCATCGGCATCGGCATGATCGCCTACACCGTCATGAAGGTGTTTACCGGAAAGGCAAAGGAAGTGTCCGTACTGACGTACATCATTTCCGTTATTTTCCTGATCAAGTTCTTCCTTCCGGTGTAAACCGGATACGAAACATCAAAAGAGGTCCGTTGTGTCTGATGGCATACGGGCCTCTTTTTTTAAATAACAATACCCATACGCCGGAAGTGTTACCTCTCCGGCCTCCCTGCTCTCCCCGGTCAGCAGGTCGGTATAACGCCCGTATGCCTCGTCGATCCGCGCGGTCCGATCGTGTTCGCTAAAGTTAAACAATCCCAATATTTTCTCCTCACCCAGACAGCGTTCCATGCAAAGCACGCTCTCGTCGCAAGTGTCAACGGTCCGGAGCTTTGCATCAAAGGAGAAGGCAGCTTCCGCCCTGCGAACCGCTTCCAACTGCGTCAGCCCCGCGAACAGTTTTCCCTGAACTGTCTCCGGCCGGTCAATCTTTTCTGCCTGTTCCCAGTCCATCCGGCCCCGGTGGATGTAGCGGGAATCGTCGGCCTTTTCCGGATCTTCCCTGTAGGAATAATCGTTCACCTGTCCGATCTCATCGCCGCTGTACAGAATCGGGATCCCTGTCTGAAAAAACAGGAAGGCGTGCAGCATGAGATCCTGCCGAACGGCCTGCTCCATCGCCGCCGCTTCCTCCTCGAACCCGGCCTTCTCGATGCCGCACATAGACGCCGTCGTCCCGCAGAACCTCGCATCGCCGGTTACGGGATCATCATTGTACAGCTCCCCGCGGCTGACACTGTACCCGCGGTATCCCTGAAAATAATCATTGAGATATTTTTTGTGTTCATATTCCCGAATACCGTCTTCCCGAAGCTTTTCATAGTCCAGACCCCAGCCGATATCGTCGTGGCACCGCAGATAATTCAGAAACACATACTGCCCCGGCAGGGCATTCACTAGCCCCAGCTGGTGGCGCAGCAGCTTTACACTGCGGGTGGCGACGGTGTGCCATGTCGTGGCCATGGTCGTCACATTATAGAGCATATGGCACTCCGACTTTTCCACCGTGCCGAAGTAGGGAACCACCTTCTCCGGCTCCATAACCACCTCTCCGAGCAGAAGGACGCCGGGACAGACGATCTCCCCGATCATGCGCATCATGCGCACCAGCGTGTGCACCCGGGGATGGTTCCGGCAGGAAGTTCCCAGTTCTTTCCAGATATACGGCACCGCATCCAGCCGCATGATGTCGATCCCGCGGTTGGCGAGGTACAGAAATTCCCCCATCATCTCGTTGAACACCTTCGGGTTCCGGTAGTCCAGATCCCACTGATTAGGGGTAAAATGTCGTCATAACCCATGTCTGTTCCTCTTCCAGCCATGTAAAATTTCCCGGCGCCGCCGTCGGGAAAACCTGCGGAACCGTCCGCTCATACTGATCCGGTATGATCCGGTCCGGATAGAAAAAATACCGGTCACGGTATTCCTGCTCTCCCGCCCGGGCTCTTTTTGCCCACTCGTGCTGTTCGGAAGTGTGGTTCATGACGAAGTCCATGCAGACATTCATCCCCCGCCCGTGGCACTGTCCGGTCAGATGCTCCAGATCCTCCATGGTGCCCAGATCTTCCCGCACCTTCCGGAAGTCCGCCACCGCGTAGCCGCCGTCGGAAGCGCCCTTCGGCGTGTCCAGGAACGGCATCAGGTGAATGTAATTGACACGGCACCGCTCCAGATAGTCCAGACGCTGTTCCACTCCGCGGAGATTGTCCGCGAATGAATCCACATACAGCATCATACCCAGCATGTCCGGTGAACGATACCAGTCAGGCTCACTCTCCCGCAGGAGATCCCGTTCCTTTAATTCCCCGCTCCGTTCATGGTAAAACGCGCGCAGGCTCTCGCAGAGCTCCCGGAACAGCTCCTCGTTGTCATACAGCTCCATATACAGCCATTTCAATTCATCGAAGTGCGCAGCGAATTGCCTTTCAAAAACATTTCTCATATATAATACATCGTCTCATTATTCGACTGGTAATTTGCGTACTCCCGCTCCAGATCCTCCAACGTGATGCCCTGCAGCAGCCGGTCCATCTGTGCGTTGACGGTCTCCACGACCTGATGCTGGATAACGGACGCCGCAGCGGCATTTCCTCTTCCCTCATAGGCGATCTCATCCGCCAGATGATAGCTGCCCTCCAGCGCCTCTATCACCTCCGCGACCGTGATACACCGGGAAGACCGACCAAGGAGATATCCGCCCTGCGGTCCCTTGATGCTCTTTATGATCCCCGCCCGTCGAAGCGCACCGAACACCTGTTCCAGATACTGGACAGAGATCCCGTTTCGCTGTGCGATGCTATTTAAGGCGACATGACCGGATTTTGAATAAACGGAAAGATCAATCAACGCTGTCAGGCCGTAGCGGCTCTTTTTTGAAAATTTCATACGTATTCCCCCACTTCCATCGATATGTAAGGAGAAAATTCTCCCTGTATATTCTCACGAAAAAAATCCCCGGAGTTATTATAAACGCACCGGGGATTTATTTCAATCATCTTTTCTACTGCAGGGTCTTGA
>JAJQBV010000227.1 GCA_021203115.1 Clostridiales bacterium
CGGGCGTTCTCCCGGATCACGGTGTCCCGGGTCGCGTAGACCGGCATGCGCCACATATCCTCATCCCCGCAGTAGGAGCAGGCGATGATTCCGCAGCTATTGGTCTGCAGGATTCCGTAATTTTTGAAGGTGGAGCTGCGCGGTACCAGATGGGCCTCGTACCCCTTCGGCAATTCCATGGCGACGCCCAGCGGAATCAGGCGGAATTCTCCGGCTTTTAATTCTACGGTCTCGCTGGCACGCAGGTCGATCCAGTCGGATTTTCCGTCGATGTATTCCAGACGTTTGATTTTGTCTGAGAAGTAGCGGATGCGGATTGTTTGCATGGGATCCTCCTTTTTTTTCATTGACTTTAACAATTAGCTAGTCCGGATAATAAAGCAGTTCATAAGAGTCTACATAAGCGTCATCCTGCCCGTCGGGATAGATCGTGCAGTCGAGGGTGATTGTCACATATCCTTCCTCCCCGCCGGACTCTGTCACCGCATCAGGTATGTAGATCAGGCAGTCCAGATATCCATAGTCGGAGGCCTCGATGGTCTCCCAGTAGGTATGGAAGTTTTTCAGGGAGGAGTCTGTCCAGCCGGTCTGCTCCTGTTCGGAGAAGACGAGGTGATCCTCTGTGACGGATGTCGCGTCAAAGTCTTCGTCTGAGTCATTCTGCAGGCATATTGTGACCAGAAAAAATGCGCCGTCTGCATACATGTCATCTGAAATGAGAATCTCTTCCAGATCTTCATCCGTGATATCAATGTAGTAGTCATCTTCCCAGTCCACATCCTTCAGCGGCGTATCGATCCGATCCATATAGGCAAAGTCAATCCGGATGTCTCCTTCTGCCGCGGCACCCGGCGCTGCATCCTCCTCTTCCGGAATCCCCACCGCAACCGGTTCGTCCTCTTCATACTCTTCCCACACAAAATCCGTACCGTCCGTAATCTCCGTCATATCGATGCCGAGCTCATCCAGGACATTTTCAGCAAAGTTCGCAGTAAAAATACTGGTAAAACTCAAAACCACAACAATAACAATTACGATGATAATCCCGATCAGCACGCCGATCATGCGATGCTTTTTCGGTTTCTTATCCGTTTCCCAGAAGTCGCGATCCTTCCGACGCTTTCCGTCTGTGTCATGGCGGTAGGTGTCATAGTTTTTCTCATGTACCCGCACATGACTCTGTTCGGAATGAGCCGGATCCTCGTCGTATCGCTCGTGGAGCTCACTCTCCAGCACTGCACTATCCTGACGGTTGTATCTGCCGCAGGACGGACAGATCCCGTTGTACCTGTCATAATCATAGCGCTTCCCGCATTTTGCACATTTTATCATAACACTCCCCCTCTCACTGATATGACTGCCTGTGTCAGACGCTTCGGATACATCATACAAAGCCTGCAGGATCGTCCGATTACCATGACAGGTCTCCGCTCTCCTGTTTGCGCTCCCGAAGCATCAGTTCTTCCACGGCATCCCTTGCCGGCTGCCCCTCAAACAGCACCCGGTTGACCTGCTTTACAATCGGCATGTCGACACCGTATTTTTCCGCCAGAGCAATGGCAGCTTTCGCGGAATAAACGCCCTCCACCACCATCTTCACCTCGTCCATAGCTTCCTGCATCGTATATCCCTGTCCGATCAGCATGCCAGCCTTCCGATTCCGGCTGTGCCGGCTGGCACAGGTCACAATCAGATCCCCGATTCCGGAGAGTCCGCTTAAGGTCTCCGGCCTCGCGCCCATGGCGAGAGCCAGACGGCTGATTTCCGCGATGCCGCGGGTGATCAGCGCCGCTTTTGTGTTATCCCCGAAGCCCAGACCGTCCGCCATTCCGGCTGCCAGAGCAATCACATTTTTCAGGGAAGCCCCCAGCTCTATGCCCAGCATATCCGGGCTGGTATAGACGCGAAATACCTCATTCATGAAAAAGGACTGTACCCGCTCCGCGACCGCCTTGGATTTCGCGCCTGCCACTACCGTGGTAGGGAGTCCTCTTCCCACTTCCTCCGCGTGGCTCGGCCCGGACAGGACCGCCACCTGCGCCTGTGGAATCTCCTGCTCCACAATATCCGTCTGAATCATCAAGGTGTTTTCCTCTATGCCCTTGGAAACCACCACAATCAGCTGTCCTTTCCCGACAAACGCAGCCATCTGACGGGCAGTGCTCCGGATATAGGGCGACGGAACTGCCAGAACGACCAGCGCCTTATCCCGCACGGTTTTCTCCATATCCGTGGTAAAATCCACCGTCTCCGGAATCCGGACCCCCGGAAGCTTATCCGTGTGCTCCCGCTGTGCGGTGAGCATTTTCACCTCATCCTCCAAAATCGACCAGACCGTCACCTCATGTCCGTTATGTGCCAGAAGGACCGACAGGGCTGTTCCCCAACTGACGGCTCCGACGATGCCAACATGAGCCATACTTATCATTCCTTTCCTTCGTCCTTCTTTTTTGGGCGGAATTTATTCTCGGTTCCGCTCGCCAGACGTTTGATATTCCCTCTGTGCTGGAAAAATGCCAGCCCGGTCAGAATACCGGTGACAACATACAGTTCAATCAGAAAATCCGCGCCGACTTTCAAAAATCCCAGTTGTCCGAACACAATGGTCTGGACAAAAAATCCGCTCAGAATTGCAAGGGAACCCAGCGACATGAATCCGGTGGGCACCACGGCAAGGAAAAACAAAACCGCGCAGATCGGAACCATCCGCCAGTCAGAGGCGAAGACAATACCGACGCTGCAAGCAATCCCCTTTCCGCCCTTAAACTTTGCATAAAACGGATAATTGTGTCCCAGAACCGCGCCGACTCCGGTATACAGTTCCAGCAGCTTCACGGCCTCCGGATACGTATTGCGGTACAGCAGCCAGATGATCACCATGGCAAAAACCGCCTTGAAGCAGTCGCCGAAAAAGACGATCACGCCGGCCTTCCACCCCAGAACACGGATGGAATTTGTCATGCCGGTGTTACCGCTCCCCTCTTTTCTCAGATCTGTATTGTAAGCTTTTCCGACCAGTTTTCCGGTGGGAAATAAACCGAAAATATATCCCAGCACCAGTCCGATCACACGAGATACAATCATATCTATCGCTCCTTATCTGTCACTCGCTCTTTCTCTCACGGATGATGAACTTCAGCGCAGTCCCACGAAAGCCGAAGGTCTCCCGAATCCGGTTCTCCAGATACCGTGTGTAAGAAAAATGCATCAGTGATTTATCATTCACAAAAAGCACAAACGTCGGCGGCTTCACCGATGCCTGCGTCGCATAATAAATGCGCAGGCGCTTGCCCTTGTCGGAAGGCGGCTCGTGCATGGCCACCGCCTCCGCGATAATCTCGTTTAAGACGCTGGTGGCGATCCGCATGGAATTGTTCGCAATCACCATATCGATCATCTCATAGATCTTGGAAAGCCGCTGTCCGGTCTCGGCGGAGATAAACATAATCTCCGCATAGGACATAAAGCTTAAGACCTCTCGGATCCGGTTCGTGTGCCGATACATGGTCTTGTCATCCTTCTCCACGGCATCCCACTTATTTACGGCAATGATAATGCCCTTCCCTCGCTCGTGAGCAATGCCTGCGATCTTGGCATCCTGCTCTGTCACGCCCTCTGTCGCATCGATAACCAGAATTACCGCATCCGCCCGCTCAATAGCCGTAACCGCCCGGATGATGCTGTAGCGCTCGATCTCCTCTTTGATCTTGCTCTTGCGCCGCAGACCGGCCGTGTCGATAAAGACATATTCTTTTCCGTAATATCTGATCGTCGTATCGATCGCGTCACGGGTCGTCCCGGCGATGTCAGAGACAATCAGGCGGTTCTCTCCGAGAAGCTTATTGATAATCGAGGACTTGCCGACATTG
>JAJQBV010000133.1 GCA_021203115.1 Clostridiales bacterium
GCCACGCGAAGGGGTTTGACCACTATGTACATACGGTGCTGGATTCACCGAAATGCCGCAGGGAGATCATGGACAAACGCCTGAAGTATCTGGTTTTTTCCCAGAGCAATTATGCGGCCTGCGTGGAGGAGTATCTTGACGGTTTTGACAGGGCAAACATGAGGTTTGTGATTTTTGAGGAGTTTGTCCGCGATCAGCACCGGGCGGCCGCTTCGGGAGCTATGGCACTGGGGCGGGGTAAGGACGTAATTTAGAAAAAATTAAGGATCTTCTCAGCTTTTATTTACATATATGTAAGTAAAACGAAAGGGATTCGTCGTATGATGGTACCGGGATAACAAGACATCAATGAGAAAGAAGGGATTAAAATGTTAGTTTCTGTATTGTTTGCTGCGGCGGCAGTTATCGTCGGCACAGCGGTCCTGACCCGGATCCTGATGAAGGCAGTCGTACTCGGAATGGTGGAGGCTCATCAGATCTGGGACAGTCTGGAGACAGATGAACATATGGCAGCGGATCTGTGATGTATGCCGCAGCCGAGTAGGATGATTTATTTTGAGTTGTATTGAGAAGCGGGCCATCCCGAAGAACCGGGATGGCTTTTCTTTGTCACATAAAAAAATATGTCAGAACAAAAGGTCAGGACAAAAGAGTAAAAACGACTTGTCAGAAGCATCGGACAGGTATATGATAGAAATGTGGTTTTGAAAACCGCATCATCTTGAGGATAAAACCATAGAGGAGAAAGCACATATGAGAGAGATTATTTTTAGCACGGAGACCGGTTCCGATATGCCGAAGGACATGGCGGAAAAATACGGAGTCCGGATTGTTCCCATGCACCTGAGCATGGGAGGAGAGGACTACGAGGACGGGAGCTTTCCGGTGGACCGGGTCTACGACTATTATAAGGAGACGAAAAAGGTGCCGACGACCTCCACGACGAATGTGGGGGAATATATTGATCTGTTCAACGGGATTCGGGCGGAGCATCCGGACTGTGTGATTTTTCACTTTGCCTATTCGGCCGCCGTTTCCAGCAGCTACCAGAATGCCGCGATCGCCGTGGAGGATTTCGATGATGTTTACCTTATTGACACCACTAAGGTCACGGGAGGGATTGTTTTCCTTATTCTACGGGCGTATGAGATGGTTCATCAGAGAGGAGATACCCTCACGGATTATCAGGCGTTCGCTGACGAGATTCAGGATATGACAGCGAAGATGGCGTGCTCTTTTATTCCCGGCAATCTGGAATATTTAAAAGCCGGCGGCCGTGTTTCAAATGCCGCTTATCTGGGGGCAACGCTGCTTCAGTTGAAGCCGCTGATCGATGTGGACAGCGGAGGTTATCTTGTGGCCTCGAAGAAGTACCGCGGATCCATGATCCGCATTGTGGAATCCTATGTACGGGAGTTTGTAACGCTGCACAATCTGGATCGGAGCCGGATATGTCTTTTGTATTCCAAAGGTGCGTCGCAGGAGGTGCTGGACAAGATGAAGGAGTGTGCCGAGGCCATGGGCTTTCGGGAGTGCATTTACATCCAGACCGGCTGTGTGATCAGCTGTCACAGCGGCCCGGGTACGATCGGGCTTGCGGGCATATCGGCCTGACGAATATACCCTGTTTTTTGAAAAAATATCGGATGAATCCCCATATATCGTGTTGACTTTTTGATTTTCCTGTGATAATATTGAATTCGTTCTGAGCAGGGAATCATCCTGTGCAGGTCATACGATAGGTAATATGTGTGTGTAGCTCAGCTGGATAGAGCACTTGGCTACGGACCAAGGTGTCGGGGGTTCGAATCCTCTCACGCACGTAAAGGCCCCCGGAGATTTCCGGGGGCTTTATCATACTGTTCCAACCAGATGGAATGGGCGGAGTTCACGAAGTTTTCACACAAACAACATATTTTTGCAACATAGAGATTTTATGATGATACCAACATACAGGATAAGGAGGCAACGCCATGTTTGAAGATGAAAAACGAGATCAGAGTATGAGTGACAGCCAGAATATAGAAGAGCAGCAGGAGGAGGATATCTTTGCTGAGCCTGATGTGCAGGCTCCGGAGGAATCGGGGTTTGTGATGATGGGTGAGACGAAAGACCGGACCGATGAGGTGAGGGATGAGGAAATCGGACATTCCGCGCAGGAGACGGCTTATAATGCTGCCGGACAGGAGGATGGTTTATACCGGATGAAGGGGGACGGCGCGCACGAGCAGCAGCCGCAGCAGTATTCTTACATTCCGCAGGATCGCGATCCGCGGGATGCGAGACCGCCGAGAAAGAAAAAGAAAAACCGCGGAAATGTATACGCGAAGGCAATTGGATGCGCGATCCTCTGCGGCGTGATCATCGGAGACTGCATCATCGGATCCTTTGCCATTGGAAAGAATGTAGTGGCATCTTCGACGGCGGTGGAGACGACGAGTGCGAAGCTTTCTGAGGCCGAAAGCGATGATACGAGCAGCACGGAGGAGACAGCGGAGGCATCGACAGTCAGCAACTCCGGTACAGAGTATACGGTTTCGCAGATCGCGGAGATGTGCAGCGCTTCTGTCGTTGCGATCACAAATAAGAGTGTCTCAGAGGTGCAGACGATGTTCGGCACTTACGAGCAGGAGAGTGAGAGCAGCGGTTCCGGCGTGATCGTCGCTCAGACCGATACCGAGCTTCTGATCGCGACCAACTACCATGTAATCGAAGGTTCCACTGAGTTGACCGTCTGCTTCTTGGATTCCGAGGATTATGTGTACAGCGCACAGACGAAGGGGACTTCCGAGGAGAATGACCTTGCGGTGGTCGCAGTTCAGCTTTCCGATATTGATGAGGAAGTGTTAAGTCAGATATCCATCGCGACAGTCGGGGATTCCGACAGCCTGCAGGTCGGCGACAGCGTGGTTGCAATCGGCAATGCGCTTGGGCTGGGACAGTCTGTGACATCCGGCATCGTCAGCGCTCTGGACCGTGAGATTACGATTGATGATGTGACCTACACGCTGATTCAGACGGATGCGGCCATTAACGCCGGAAACAGCGGCGGCGCACTGTTTAATATGAAGGGCGAGCTGGTCGGCATTAACACGGCGAAGTTCTCCAGCGACAGCTCTTCCTCCAGCGCATCCATTGACAATATGGGCTTTGCGATCCCCATGTCCAAGGCGGAATCCATTCTGGAGGAGCTGATGACACAGGAGACCCGGACGAAGCTGACGGAAAACTACGGTGCGCTGAATATCACCGGCTATGATGTTTCCACCGAGGCGGCTTCCCTGTACGGGATGCCGGAGGGCGTGTATGTCTATTCTGTCGTGGAGGGCGGCGCCGCCGAGGCGGCGGGCATTCAGGCCGGAGATATCATCACGGCGCTGGACGGAAGCTCCGTGACCAGTATCGATACGCTGAAGGAGAAGCTTCAGTATTATGCGGCAGGCGAGACGGCGGAGGTTACGCTTCAGCGCAGCGGAAGCGACGGCTATGAGGAAATCACGGTTACCGTGACATTGGACAATACCTCCGAGCAGGACACTTCCTCCACAGAGAGCTCTTCCGTGCAGAACAGCCAGAGCAATGCAAATGCCTACGGGGAGTCCCAGGAGGGCAGCGGCGGGTTCTCCTTCCGTTGAAAACTTGCTTTATACAAATGGAATGTTTTGTCTGATTTTTATTTTATATCCGGAATATCGGGGTGTACAAGAAAAGGCTCAACCATAAAAATGGGAGAGCCTTTTTATAAACTTTTTCATAACAATCACTCCTGATATTTTAAAGGCAAAAAACAGACGGAAAACCTGAATAATGATATGCTCCCCATATGGTAGACATTGAAAATATTCAAAATCTACTATATG
>JAJQBV010000180.1 GCA_021203115.1 Clostridiales bacterium
TGCGGATGCTTCCTATGTGAGAGAAATCACCTACCGTGCGGAGGTGATGGTTCCGGTTCTTGCATGCCCCTCGCAGGTGGACAGGATCCGTCCGGTGTCGGAGCTGGAGGGAACTCCGGTGGATCAGGTCTTTATCGGCTCCTGTACCAACGGACGGCTGGAGGATCTGATGGCGGTGGCAGCGATCCTGAAGGGAAAATAGGTGGCTCCCTTTGTCAAACTTATCGTCACCCCGGCAAGCCGGAAATTTTTTAACGTGGCGATTGAAAACGGAACAATGCAGACTCTCGTGGAGGCCGGAGCCATCATCACCCATCCCGGGTGCGGACTCTGCTGCGGCCGGACAGGCGGCATTCTGACGGACGGTGAACGGGTGGTTGCCACCAACAACCGCAATTTTCTCGGACGCATGGGGACATCGAAGGTGGAGATTTACCTTGCATCACCGAAGACCGCGGCGGCGACGGCCATTGCGGGCAGGATTACGATTTAATAGATAATGACATATTTTAGGAGGATATTATGGAAGTTTTATATACAAACACCCGCGACGCATCGGAGATCGTCACCGCGTCCCGGGCAATCTTAAACGGCCTTGCGATGGATGGCGGACTCTATGTGCCCACTGTGGTTCCCCAACTGGACATTCCGCTGGAAGATCTGGCAAAGATGACCTATCAGGAGACGGCCTATGCGTTGATGAGCCGCTTCCTCACGGATTTTACGGAGGAAGAGCTGAAAACCTGTATAGACCGCGCCTACGACGCTAAGTTTGATACGCCGGAGATCGCACCGCTGGTCTATGCGGACGGCGCTTACTATCTGGAGCTGTTTCACGGGGCGACGATCGCCTTTAAGGACATGGCGCTCTCCATCCTGCCGCACCTGCTGATCACCTCCGCGCGGAAGAATCACGTGACCAATGACATTGTGATTCTGACCGCCACGTCGGGCGATACCGGGAAAGCGGCGCTGGCCGGATTTGCGGATGTGGAGGGGACGAAGATCATTGCTTTCTATCCGAAAAACGGTGTCAGCCCCATTCAGGAGAAACAGATGGTGACCCAGAAGGGGGATAACACTCTGGTTGTGGGAATTCACGGAAACTTTGACCAGGCACAGACCGGAGTGAAGCAGATGTTCTCCGATCCGGAGCTGAAGGCCCGGCTGGACGTGGCGGGATACCAGTTTTCCTCCGCAAACTCCATCAACATCGGCCGGCTGGTGCCGCAGATCGTATACTATGTTTATTCTTATGCGAGACTGGTGGAGAGCGGAGAGATCAAGGCGGGAGAGACCATCAATGTGGTAGTTCCCACCGGCAATTTCGGCAATATTCTGGCGGCGTTTTATGCGAAGAATATGGGGCTGCCCATTGAGAAGCTGATCTGTGCTTCCAACGAGAACAAGGTGCTCTACGACTTTTTCTCCACGGGCGTCTATGACCGGAACCGGGAGTTTAAGCTGACCTCCTCCCCGTCTATGGATATTCTGATCTCCAGCAATCTGGAGCGGCTGATCTACCGGATCGCCGGTGAGGATGCCGGAAAGAACGCGGAGCTGATGCGGCAGCTTTCTTCAAGCGGAAAATATGAGATTACGCCGGAGATGCGCGCACAGCTTGACACATTCTACGGAAACTATGCAGATGAGGCGGAGACCGCTGCGGAGATCCGCAGACTTTACGAGGATACCGGATATGTCATCGATACCCACACCGCAGTCGCTTCCGCTGTATATCAGAAATATATCGCAGAGACGGGGGATGAGAAAAAGACGGTGATTGCCTCCACGGCAAGTCCGTTTAAGTTTACCCGCAGTGTGATGAATGCGATCGACGAGAAGCATGATGCCATGGGTGATTTTGAACTGGTCGATGAGCTCTCCCGTCTGGCAAATGTGACGGTGCCGCGCGCAATCGAGGAGATCCGCAGCGCAGAGGTGCTCCACGATACAGTCTGCGAGACGGATGAGATGGAAGCGGTCGTCTGCAGGTTCTTAAACGTATAGGAGATTGCGCCGCGGAATGGGAATGAAAGCACGGGAAACGGCATTGTTCCATGCTTTGTGCAACATTCACAAAAAGACCGGATGTGATTTCGGAAAACAAGTGGAACCTCCAAAGATAAGATGAAGTATGGATTTTTTTGCAAAAATATATTAAAATAAGCAACGGATAAAACGCAGGAAGGTGAAATCAGGTGACTGCTGCATGAGGAAAGAGGAATTATATCGATATGTAGAACACACGGCGCTGAATGCATGGACTTCATGGAATGATATCAAAAATCTGTGCAACGAAGCGATTATTTTCCGAATGGCTGCTGTCTGTATTCCCAGTTCCTATGTAAAGAGAGTCCGGAACACTTTTCCGGGATTGAATATCTGTACGGTTGTCGGGTTTCCCCTCGGCAATGCCAACACGGCGGCGAAGGTTGCGGAGGCCGGACAGACCATCCGGGACGGGGCAAACGAGATTGACATGGTGATTAATCTCGGCAAAGTAAAAAACAGTAAATTCGCCGATGTCACAGAGGAGATTCGTCTTGTGAAAGAGACGGTCGGGGAGCACATCCTGAAAGTGATTATCGAGACCTGCTATCTGAACGAAGAGGAGAAAATCGCGCTTTGCCGCTGTGTATCGGAGGCGGGAGCGGATTTTATCAAGACATCGACGGGTTTCGGCTGCGGAGGAGCCACATTGGATGATGTGAATCTGCTGCGCGAGCATATCGCCCCGCAGGTTCAGATCAAGGCGGCCGGCGGCATCTCCACGCGGGAGGAGATGGAACAGTATATTGCCGCGGGATGCAGCCGGATCGGTACGAGCAGGGCGATCCGGATTTTATCGTGAGCAAACACAGCAAAAAGATGAGAGATCATCTTGATAATAACAATCATAAAGAATCTATCAATGAGAAAGGATGAGAGTGTTATGGGAAAAATTGATTTGAGCCAGTATGGTATCACAGGGACGACAGAGATTGTGTACAATCCGTCTTTTGAGTTTCTGTTTGAGGAGGAGATGAAGCCGGAACTTGAGGGCTATGAGAAGGGACAGCTCAGCGAGCTGGATGCGGTCAATGTTATGACCGGTATCTATACAGGCCGTTCTCCCAAGGATAAATTTATCGTCATGGATGAAAATTCCAAGGACACCGTATGGTGGACGACAGACGAATATAAAAATGACAACCATCCCGCCAGCCAGGAGACATGGAACGCGGTGAAAGAGCTTGCGGTAAAGCAGCTCTCCGGCAAGCGCCTTTTTGTGATGGATGCGTTCTGCGGCACAAACAAGGACACCCGCATGGCAATCCGCTTTATTATGGAAGTGGCGTGGCAGGCTCACTTTGTAAAGAATATGTTTATCCGTCCCTCCGAGGAGGAGCTGGCTGATTTCACTCCGGACTTTGTGGTGTATTGCGCATCCAAGGCGAAGGTGGAGAACTACAAGGAGCTGGGACTCAATTCCGAGACTGCGGTTGTCTTCAATATCACAAGCCGTGAGCAGGTAATCTTAAACACATGGTACGGCGGCGAGATGAAAAAGGGTATGTTCTCCATGATGAACTACTACCTGCCGCTGAAGGGCATCGCTTCCATGCACTGCTCCGCCAACACCGATATGAACGGCGAGAACACGGCGATCTTCTTCGGACTTTCCGGAACCGGCAAAACCACGCTGTCCACAGACCCGAAGCGTCTGCTGATCGGCGATGACGAGCACGGCTGGGATGACAACGGCGTCTTTAACTTTGAGGGCGGCTGCTATGCAAAGGTCATCAATCTGGACAAGGAGTCCGAGCCGGATATCTACAATGCCATCAAGCGCAACGCTCTGCTG
>JAJQBV010000006.1 GCA_021203115.1 Clostridiales bacterium
TTATGCGGCCTGCGACTGATTTTTACTCTATGCAACTGTCAAACTCCCGTGTGATCTGCATGTTTCGCCTGAATCGTGATTTCGGTATAGCGGTGTTGTGTGTCCTCCCTTTTATAGTGGGGTGTATGATAATCTGTCTGTATCGAGCAAACCCGATGTTTGCAAAATTGCAGTCACAGCTTGACGGTGTCAACGCTATTTTGCAGGAAGATATTTCAGGCATCCGTATCATCAAAGCCTGTGTAAAGGAAGGGCTTGAAAAGAAACGTTTCGGAGAGGCAAACGACAGTCTGACGGGGATCCAGTTGGCCGTATTGATCATTTTTGCTTTTATGGATCCGGTTGTAAATGCACTGATGTATCTTGTTGTGGCAGTGATTCTTCTGATCGGTTCCCGTGAAATCGGAGGCGGCCTTGTTACGCCGGGGACGATTATGGCAGCGATTACCTATACGACACAGCTTTTAAGCGGCATACATATGCTGACCATGCTGTTTCAGAATATCTCCAGAGGCTACGTTTCGTGGAAAAGAGTAAAAGAAGTGCTGTTGACGGAGCCGGAGCAGAAAAACGGTACATTTGAAGGAAGGACGGAAAAAAGCGGAGAAATTGAATTTAGGGAAGTTTCTTTTGCTTATCCGGGGAGCAACCGGATTGTGCTGAAAGAACTCAGCTTTTCCATACATAAAGGTGAAACCGTGGCGATTATGGGTGCAACCGGAAGCGGAAAAACAACGCTGGTTAATCTGATTCCGCGTTTTTATGATGCCGGATGCGGCATGGTGCTTGTCGACGGTCGGGATGTTCGGGAGTATGATATGCGGGTGTTGCGGTCTAAGATTGCCGTGGTTTCTCAGAAAACGGAGCTCTTTGCACTGTCGGTCAAAGATAATCTGAGGTGGGGAGAGCCGGATGCGGATGAAAAATCTGTAAAATCTGCCGCTGCCATTGCGCAGGCAGATGAGTTTATTTCAAAGCTTCCGGGCGGTTATAATACGATGGTGGCTGAGCGGGGCAGCAGCTTGTCTGGCGGACAGAAACAGCGGATTTCCATTGCGAGGGCAGTGTTAAAGTCTGCGGAAATCCTTATTTTTGATGATGCGACGAGTGCGCTGGATCTTCGGACAGAGAAGAATCTTTATGATGCACTGCAAAAAGAAAATCCTGAGAGTACGAAAATCATTGTCGCACAGCGAATTGCTTCGGTTCGTCATGCCGACAGGATCATTCTTTTGGAAAAGGGAAGAATTTCTGCGGTTGGAACGCACGAGGAACTTATGAATATGAGCCCGGTTTATCAGGATATTTATTCTTCACAGATGGCAGAGGGGGCGGCATGACATGGACAGACAGGAAAATCGAGAGAGGACGGCAGAGCAAAGTGTCGGCAAAATGAGCCGTGCAAACCGGTTTGCCGAGGCGGAGCATGCGCAGAATGCCGGAGCAACGCTTGCCCGAATCGTGATGTATTTTGCGAAAGAAAAGGGAATGGTCTTTTTCCTGTTTTTCGTTGTTGTTTTTGGTACGGTTTGCGGCATTTTTGCTCCAAGCCTGCAGAGCAGGGTAATTGATATTATTGCGGGGACAGAAATCGGGAATTTTAAACAAACGCTTTTTTTGATGTTCGTTTTATATCTTTTGTATAGTGCGGCACAGCTCGTGCAGGGGATTATCAGTGCACGGCTCAGTCAGCATATTGTCAGGCGAATGCGCGGGGAGCTGTTTGATAAGATTGTAAGTCTGCCGATTCAGTATCTTGACACGCATTCTCACGGTGACATAATGAGCCGGATGACAAACGATATCGAAAACATATCCACTGTTATTTCACAATCGCTACCGTCTCTGTTTTCCGGGATTTTGATGGTCGCCGGTACGGCCTCAATTATGATATGGTATTGCTGGCAACTGGCTCTTTTAAGTATAGCGTCGGTTTTTCTGACATTGTTTGTCACAAGACTTCTCTCGGGAAAAGTGCGTAAATATTCCCGGCAGAGACAGAAAATTCTCGGAAATCTGAATGGTACGGTAGAAGAGATGGTGTCCGGATATCGCACGGTGGTTGCTTATAACCGTCAGGATATTACAAAAGAAGAATTTTATGAGACTGCTGATTCTCTGACAAAGGCAGGGATCCGGACGGATGCATTGAGCGGCATTATAGGACCGATTATGAATTGCATTGGTAATATCGGATTTGTGGTTGTTGCGGCTTTTGGCGGATATTTTTCTGTGAAAGGATTGATTTCCGTTGGCGTGATTTCCGCATTCATTGTTTATGCAAAACAGTTTAGTCGTCCGATTAATGAGATTGCACAGATTTACGGACAATTTCAGACGGCGATTGCCGGGGCGGAACGGGTGTTTGCGCTATTGGATGAGGAAGAGGAGGATCTGGCGGGAGATTTGCTGCCAGGGGAAGAAGCCGCGGAGGTGACCTTTTACAATGTAAATTTTTCCTATGAAAAGGGAATGCCTGTGATTCGGGATTTTTCACTGACAGTTCCCTCCGGGAAAAAAGTGGCTCTTGTGGGTGCGACCGGAAGCGGAAAAACAACAGTTGTCAATCTTTTGATGCGTTTTTATGATATTGAAAGCGGAGAAATCCAAATCAATCATCAGAATATCCGGAATATCGCACGGCAGAGCTTGCGCAAAGATGTGGCAATCGTGCTGCAGGATACGGTTCTATTTTCTGATACGATTCGCAATAATCTGAAGTATGCGAATGAAGATGCTTCAGATGAAGACGTGGAAAGAGCGTTGACACTCAGTCACTGTGAGGAGATGGTTCGTCTGTTGCCGGACGGCGTCGATACTGTTTTGACCGGTTCCGGTGAAAATATCAGCAGGGGACAGCGTCAGCTTCTCGCCATTGCCCGTGCATTCGTAGCAGATCCGCAGATTTTGATTTTGGATGAGGCGACATCCAATGTGGATACTCGTACAGAGAAGGCAATTCAGGATGCGATGCAGCACATTATGAGGGATCGCACCAGTATTGTCATCGCACACCGACTTTCTACAATCCGGGATTCCGATCTTATCGTTGTGATGGATCACGGGAAAATTGCGGAAATCGGAAATCATGAGGATCTGCTTGCAAAAAAAGGGAAATATTATGAGCTTTATCTTACACAATATGCAGGAATTGCGACATGATTTTCAGGGCTGGTTTGAGATATTTTTATTTTCTCTTGAGAGTTATTTATCGTTGGAGTAGAATGGTAGCAGATTGCGGAGGTGATTTCCCATGCGGCAAATGGAATTTAAGATGGAGCGGACCGGTCTTCTGAAGGAGGGAGATATCCTTCCGGTCACGGAGAGTCGCCTGCCCGACACATGGTATTACACGTTGGGGAAGTCCTATGCCATGTCGGCCAACTACTCTTTCCGCGAGCGATTGAAGTCCACGGAGGGAAAGGTGGTCGAGATCAGGGAGACCCCGCGGGGATATTATGTTACGGTAGAGTTTGATGAATAGATGTTACGATTCACGGCTAATCTGGATTTACTTCCAGCATCGTTGTGCTCGCACATAAGAAGCTGGAAGTAAATCCAGATTAGCCGTGAATCATAACGAATAGATTGGAACAGGAGCGAACCATGAGCGTCGTAGCAACCAGTGTTTTTATCCTTTTTGCCCTGATTTTTCTGGGCTATTTTATCGGAAAAGGGGGCATTATCCACAAGGACAGCATCCCGGATCTGTCGAATCTCGTCCTGATGGTCACCATGCCGGCGACTGTATTCTGCTCGATCATCGATCAGCAGGGCAAGACCAGCTCCAGCCCCTACTGGCAGATCATCGTGGGCGTTGCTCTTTTGCAGGTGCTATCTGGCC
>JAJQBV010000140.1 GCA_021203115.1 Clostridiales bacterium
ACAATCAGTAAGGTATTTGTTTGATAGTCAAAATAATTTGGAGGATATCGTAATGTTAATGAAACCTGTGCAGTTAAGAGGAAAGCATTTATCGCTGCCGATCATCCAGGGCGGGATGGGCATCGGGATCAGCCGCTGCCGTCTGGCCGGCGCTGTGGCGAAGGAAGGCGGGATGGGCGTGATCTCTACCGCACAGGTTGGCTACGATGAACCGGATTTCCGCAAGGACCCGGAGGCGGCGAACCTTCGTGCGCTGCCGCGGCAGATCCGCAAGGCGAAGGAGATTTCCGGAGGGAAAGGACTGGTGGGCGTCAATGTCATGGTGGTGACCCGCCTCTATGCGGATTATATCCGGACGGTCTGTGAGGCCGGTGTGGATGTGATTATTTCCGGGGCAGGGCTTCCGACGGACCTGCCGGAATATGTAAAAGGATATGATGTGGCGATCGCTCCCATCGTATCCAGCGAGAAATCAGCGCGGGTGATTTTGAAGCTGTGGGACAGGCGTTATCACCGCACTGCGGATTTTCTTGTGATCGAGGGACCGCGGGCCGGCGGGCATTTGGGATTCTCCAATGAGGAGCTTGCCGACATCGGGACGCTGGATTACGATGAGGAGATTCGGAAGATTCTTGCCGTGAAGGAGTCCTATGAGGAGAAGTACGGGGTCAAAATTCCGGTGTTTGTCGCCGGGGGGATGTTTACCCCGGAGGATGTGAAGCATGCGCTGGCGCTCGGCGCGGACGGCATACAGGCGGCCACGCGCTTTGTGGCCACCGAGGAGTGCGATGCCTGTGATGCGTTCAAAGAGGCTTATATCCGCGCGAAGGAGGAGGATGCGGTGATCATCAAGAGCCCGGTGGGGATGCCGGGGCGTGCGCTCAAAAACGCCTTTATCGACAAGATGAACGCCAATCCGGGCAAAGTCACCTACTGCTTTAACTGTATGAAGGGATGCAATCCTGCCACGGCACCCTACTGCATTTCCATGGCGCTGATCAATGCGGTGAAGGGAAAGCTGGATGAGGGTGTGATTTTCTGCGGGTCGCGTGTGGGAGAGATTAATAAGATCACGACCGTGCCCGCGCTGATGCGGGAGCTTACGGTGTAGGAGGGGCGGTTATTATCTGATTCCATAGCTCATCCAGCTTTTGTCTGGTTTCCGCTACCCGCCTGTGATTTCCCCCGGAAGCGTTAATTCCGATGACAATCTCTCCGTCTGTTACAATGGAGGGAAACTGAAAATCGCAGAGAGTCTGATCGTTGCTGATATTGACCGGGATACCCTGTTCGCGGCAGAGCGTGCCGATCTTTTTGTTTAGATCGATATCGTCGGTCGCGGCAAGGACGATATCCTGACCGGTGAGATCTTCCGGTTCAAAATATCTTTTCAGCAGAAGGATTTGGCCGGACTGCGCCAGAGAATCGAGGCCATCGGTGAATGCCGGAGAGACTACCGTGATATGCTCTGTAAAGGAGAGCAGTGTGTGTACGCGTCGGTCAGCGACTTTGCCGCCTCCAACAATCAAAATATTTTTTTTGCTGATATCAATAAATAATGGGAAGTGCATAGCGTGTGTTATCCTTTTTTACAGGTGCAATGGAAAGATGGCTTACCTACAACATGTAATCCCGCACAAATTCCAGCACATCTTCCAACTCTTTTCTCGTATGCGCCGCGGACAGGAACATAGCTTCAAACTGTGCGGGCGCCAGATAAATTCCATGGTTGATCATATAGCGGAAGTAATCCGCGTATTTTGCTGTGTCGGAAGTTTTTGCCGTCTCATAGTTTCTCACTGTTTCGTTCGTGAAAAAGAGACTGCCCAGAGAACCGCAGATATTTACTGTTGCGGGAATCTGTGATTCTTCTGCTATTTTTTTTATCTCACCAAAAAACCAGGAGCCCATTTCATTGAGGCTGCGATAGATCTTGGGATGGTTCTTTAAAATGCTGAGCTGAGCCAGACCCGCGGCCATGGCGATTGGATTTCCGCTCAGAGTCCCGGCCTGGTAGACGGGGCCGAGAGGAGATACCTGTTCCATGATTTCTTTTTTCCCGCCATAGGCGCCCACCGGCATGCCGGCTCCTATGATCTTGCCGTAGGTAATTAGATCTGCGTCAACTCCAAAATATTCCTGCGCGCCGCCGAATGCCAGGCGAAATCCGGTGATGACTTCGTCAAAAATCAGGACTGTACCGTACTTCGTGCATATGGCGCGGAGATCCTGTAAGAATCCTTGCTGAGGAGGAACGACCCCCATGTTGGCGCCAACCGGTTCCACAATAACGGCGGCAATTTCATCTGGGAATGTGTCGAAAAGCTTCTGCACGGATTCCGTGTCATTATAAATAGCAGAGAGCGTATCCTGTGTGCATCCTTCGGGGACGCCTGCGCTGCCGGGAATGCCGGCGGTCATAACGCCGGAGCCGGCCTGAACCAGCAGAGCATCGGAATGAACGTGATATCACCCCATAAATTTTATAATCTTATCGCGGCCGGTGTAGCCCCGCGCGGCTCGGATCGCGCTCATTACAGCCTCCGTGCCGGAGTTTACCATCCGCACCATTTCCAGATTGGGGACAGAGTCGCAGATCAATTCCGCCATCTCGACTTCACGCTTTGTGGCGGCGCCGTAGCTTAGCCCCTGTTCACAGGCTTTGGTTACTGCTTCCCGCACGGCAGGGTGATTGTGGCCGAGGATCATCGGTCCCCAGGAACCGACAAAGTCAAGATAGGTGATGCCGTCCTCATCGGTCATATGGGCGCCGTTGGCGGAGGCAATCATCCGCGGCGACTGTCCGACAGACCCGAAAGCCCGAACCGGGCTGTTGACCCCGCCGGGAATCACTTTTACGGCGCGCTCAAATAATTGTTCTGATTGTGTCATCCGATTTTTCCTTCTTTCATAAATCCGGCGATTTCTTCCGCAAAGTAGCTTAGATAGATATCACATCCCGCACGGAACGCCGAGGCGGCTGTCTCGCAGATGATTTTTTCCTCGTCAATGTAGCCAAGGCTTGCGCCCGCTTTAATCATGCTGTATTCACCGCTGACGCTGTAGGCAGCGATCGGCACATGGACTATATCTTTGATTTTTGTCACCATATCGAGGTAGGACATGGCCGGTTTGACCATGATAATATCCGCACCTTCTTCTACATCCAGGAGGGCTTCCCGGATTCCCTCGCGGCTGTTGTGGTAATCCATCTGGTAGCTTTTGCGGTTGCCGAAGGCGGGCGCGGAACCCGCAGCGGCGCGAAACGGTCCGTAAAACGCGGAGGCGTATTTGATAGCATAGGACATAATCGGTGTGTTGTAAAAGCCATTCTCATCCAGGACAGAGCGGATGGCTGCAACACGCCCGTCCATCATGTCGGAGGGCGCCACCATGTCGGCGCCGGCTTCCGCATGGGAGAGCGCCGTCTGAGCAAGGAGGTTTAGCGTGCGGTCATTATCCACTTCCTTCCCTTTCAGAACTCCGCAGTGCCCATGGGAGGTATATTCACACATGCAGACATCCGTGACTCGATAGAGGTTAGGAAAATCTTTTCGCGCCTGTCTCAGTGCACGCTGGACAATGCCGTTGGCGTCGTAGGCGCCGCTGCCTGCTTCGTCTTTTTCATCCGGAATGCCGAAAAACATTACGGAGGTGACACCGGCGTTTTGCAGCGATTCCAGTTTTTCCCCCATAGTGTCTGTGGAGTAGCGGTATTGTCCCGGCATCGTAGGGATTTCTTCCATAATTCCGCTGCCTTCCCGGACAAAGAGGGGGTAGATCAGGGAGGACGGATCCATCCTGGTCTCGCGCCCCCGTTTGCGGAGAGTTTCGACGGCGG
>JAJQBV010000019.1:0-16556 GCA_021203115.1 Clostridiales bacterium
ACCTCTCTCGTTCTTCCAGAGCCGCATGTTTTTACCATCTCTACAGATGAATGTACCCAATATTATGAGGACGGCCGTGAGATCAATGACGAGATTCAGGGTCAGATCAATGAGTATATCGTGAAGATGGAGGAGATCACCGGCAAAAAGTTTGGGGATGCGGAAAACCCGCTGCTTGTGTCGGTTCGCTCCGGCGCCAGAGCGTCCATGCCGGGTATGATGGATACGATCCTGAACCTCGGACTGAATGAGACGGTTGTGGAGGTGCTGGCGAAGAAATCCGGCAACCCCCGTTGGGCATGGGATTGCTACCGGAGATTTATCCAGATGTATTCCGATGTCGTGATGGAGGTCGGAAAGAAATATTTTGAAGAGCTCATCGATGAGATGAAAAAGGCAAAGGGCGTCACATATGATGTCGAGCTGACGGCGGACGATTTAAAGGAGCTGGCCGGACAGTTCAAGGCAGAATATAAGAAGGTGCTCGGCGAGGACTTCCCGGACGACCCGAAGGAGCAGTTGATGGGCGCGATCAAAGCCGTGTTCCGTTCATGGGATAACCCGCGCGCGAATGTGTACCGCCGCGATAACGACATCCCGTATTCATGGGGGACCGCAGTGAACGTCCAGAGCATGGCGTTCGGCAATATGGGCGACGACTGCGGTACCGGCGTTGCGTTTACCCGCGATCCGGCCACCGGCGAGAAGAAGCTCATGGGTGAGTTCCTTGTGAACGCTCAGGGCGAGGATGTGGTTGCCGGCGTCCGCACTCCGATGCCCATCGCGAAGATGGAGGAGGAGTTCCCGGAGGCTTACGCACAGTTTGTCGAGGTGTGCAATACACTGGAAAATCACTACAGAGATATGCAGGATATGGAGTTTACCGTTGAGAACCACAAGCTTTACATGCTGCAGACCCGCAACGGAAAGCGTACCGCTTTCGCTGCGTTAAAGATCGCCTGCGATCTGGTGGACGAGGGCATGCGAACCGAGGAGGAGGCCGTCGCGATGATCGACCCCCGCAATCTGGACGCGCTGCTTCATCCCACCTTTGATGCGGCCGCGCTGAAGGCGGCGGAGCCTATCGGAAAAGCGCTCGGCGCGGCTCCCGGAGCTGCCTGCGGCAAGATCGTGTTCACGGCGGAGGATGCCGTGGAGTGGACGGCCAGAGGCGAGAAGGTTGTTCTGGTGAGACTGGAGACCTCCCCGGAGGATATCACCGGTATGAAGGCTGCACAGGGGATCCTGACGGTGCGCGGCGGCATGACCTCTCACGCGGCGGTGGTTGCTCGCGGTATGGGCGCCTGCTGTGTATCCGGCTGCGGCGATATTGTGATGGACGAGGCAAATAAGAAATTTACGCTTGGCGGCAAGGAGTATCACGAGGGCGATGTCATCTCCTTCGACGGTTCGACCGGCTGCATCTATGATGGCGCGATCCCGACGGTGGACGCACAGATCGCCGGTGAGTTTGGCCGGATCATGGCGTGGGCGGATAAGTTCCGGACGCTGAAGGTGCGGACTAACGCGGACACACCGGCTGACGCAAAGAAAGCCCGCGAGCTGGGTGCGGAGGGCATCGGCCTCTGCCGTACCGAGCACATGTTCTTTGAGGGCGACCGGATCGACGCGTTCCGCGAGATGATCTGTGCGGATACCGCAGAGAAGAGAGAGACGGCGTTGGAGAAGATCCTGCCGTATCAGCAGGGCGACTTCGAGCAGCTGTATGAGGCGATGGAGGGCGACCCTGTGACCATCCGCTTCCTTGACCCGCCGCTGCATGAGTTTGTCCCTCAGGAGGAGGAAGACATCGAGAAGCTGGCGAAGGCGCAGGGCAAGTCCGTAGAGACGATCAAGGCGATCATTGAGAGCCTGAAAGAGTTTAACCCGATGATGGGACACCGCGGATGCCGTCTGGCTGTCACCTATCCGGAGATCGCGAAGATGCAGACGAGGGCTGTGATCCGCGCGGCGCTCAATGTCTCCAAGGCACATCCCGACTGGAACATTGTGCCGGAGATCATGATCCCGCTGATCGGCGATGCCAAAGAATTGAAATATGTCAAGAATTTCGTGGTTGAGACGGCGGACGCCGAGATCGCGGCTGCAGGATCCGACTTGAAGTATGAGGTCGGCACGATGATCGAGATTCCCCGTGCAGCTCTGACGGCGGATGACATTGCGACGGAGGCGGAGTTTTTCTGCTTCGGCACCAATGATCTGACGCAGATGACTTACGGTTTCTCCCGCGATGATTCCGGAAAGTTCCTGGATGCCTACTACGATGCGAAGATTCTGGAGAACGATCCGTTCGCGAAGCTGGATCAGGTTGGTGTCGGCAAGCTGATGGAGATGGCGATCAAGCTCGGCAAGCCGGTGCGGCCGGAGCTTCACTGCGGGATTTGCGGTGAGCATGGCGGCGACCCTTCGTCTGTAGAGTTCTGCCATAAGATCGGTCTGGATTATGTATCCTGCTCCCCGTTCCGCGTGCCAATCGCAAGATTGGCGGCGGCGCAGGCGGCGATTAAACAAAGATAGGCTATCCGTCCCGTCAGAGGAAAACTGAATAGACTTATTATATGTACGGTGAGAATGCTCGTCATTCTCACCGTATTCTTTTATATCGACGGTTGCTTTGCCTTTTCGCCCCTCCACCAAACCAATAATTGCTTGCTTTCGTCGATTTTCGGGTCTGAAAAATCAATGATTTCATCAAGTGCCTTTCTAATAGCGTCCATATCAAGGGATTCAACCGCTTCATTAGAAATTACATACTTATCTTCCTCTCCAATTACGCTTTCATATATCGTGTTGACCTCGACGAGCCGATTCGTTTTACCGTTCCGCTTTTTACCATAGCGCCGAGGACGGCTTCAACTGTTGTTGGGCTGACATCGGGAAGAATTTTACATATCTCCGCTTTGGATAGCGGGGTCAGGCTATTCAGTATGGTCGCTTCAACACGGGCTTTTTTGGTGATCTTTTTTCCGTGAACGACGGCAAAACGCTTATCAAGCTCCTTGTAGCACATATAAAGCATGGATAAGAAGTTCTCAATAAACGGAAAGTAGCTGTTTTTGTTTGTGTCCCAGCCTTCCGAAGATTGACGAAGCGCTTCGTAATAATAGGCTTTGTAATGGTTGATTTGCTCCTCAAAGGACACATATTTTCCTGCGTCAAAGCCGTTTTTATATAGAAGCAGCAGGGACAGAAGCCGTGACATTCTGCCGTTACCATCACGGAAAGGGTGTATGCAAAGAAAATCCAAAATCACGCAGGGAATCAGCAATAGCTGATTGATATTTGCATCGTTGCGGGCTTCCATATAAGCCAGCTCTAACTGCTCCATGGCCTTTGGCGCTTCACCTGCCGGTGTGGGGCGAAAGCGAACCCGCCTGTTACCGTCGGCATCCATTTCCAAAATCACATTATCGTCGGTCTTGTACTGTCCGCCATATTCATAACCGGCGACGGACATCATTATTTCGTGCAAGCGCAGAATATCACGCTCTCTGAAATCTATGTGTTTAAAGCCCAAGTGAATTTCGCTTAAAGCGTCACGATACCCGGCAATTTCCGCCTCATTGTGATTCAGCGGCGCGCTGTTCTGATTGACGATGGCAGCAATACGTTCATCACTTGTAACAATGCCCTCAATTGCATTGGAACTCTTAATTGACTGTATTTTTGCGACCGCTTCCAGTTCCGTAAATACCCGTGCATATTCTTCTTTACGCACGCCGGCCATTGTTTTGAGCGAGGAAATATTGGATGTCAGGTTTACAAGGCTTGCAGGCAACATACCGTTATTTAAGAAAGAATAATCAAATTTTCTCATACTTGCGCCTCCGTTTCTGCACATAATTATAATATAGTATATGCAGAAAATCAAGTCGCAACTCCTATTTGCTGCATATAAGTTTTGTGATTTATGTGCAGAAAAAAGTATGAGATGTGCAGATATGAGAAAAGCGGCAGATAATTGCAGTTTTTGGGAAAAACCCCTTGACATTGGCAGAGTTTGTGAGTAAAGTAAGGAAAGAAATAGTTGATTGAATGAGAGTGGGTGCGAGCCCACTCTCAACTTATGTTATGAAAGCACGGAGCAATCGACTTTCATATATGGTGATGTCTGCGTTAGCAGGAGGTGTATGGATGACAAGGAGAGAGGATTACGAGACACGGACGGAGGCACTTCTGCTGCCTTTGATGGAGGAGTTCGGTTTTGAACTGGTGGATGTGGAGTATGTAAAGGAGGGCGGTAGCTGGTACCTGCGGGCCTATATCGACAAGGAGGGCGGCATCACGGTGAATGACTGTGAGGCGGTTTCCCGCAGGATGAGCGATCTGCTGGATGAGGAAGACTTCATCGCGGATTCCTACATCTTTGAGGTGAGCTCGCCGGGGCTGGGACGCCCGCTGAAAAAGGAAAAGGATTACATCCGGAGTATGGGCAGCAGGGTGGAGATCCGCACATACCGCCCCATCGACCGGAAGAAGGAGTTTTGCGGAGTCCTGACGGCATACACGGCGGACACGGTAACGATTGCCCCGGAAGAAGGGGGAGAACAGACATTTGAGATGAATGATATCGCACTGATTAGATTGGCGTTTGATTTTTAATACGAGGAGGAAAAGAAAATGGCAAAGACCAGAAAAAGCAGCAAAGAAAACCTGCAGAATGACAGCCAGGAGCTGCTTGAGGCACTGACGATCTTAGAGAAAGAGAAAAATATCAGCAGAGAATCCATCCTTGAAGCCATCGAGAATTCCCTGATTACCGCCTGCAAGAACCATTTCGGCAAGGCGGACAATGTCAAGGTCGAGATGAATCCGGATACCTGCGAGTATCATGTTTATATCGAGAAGACGGTGGCCGAGGAGGTCGAGGACCCGGTGACGGAGATCAGTCTTGCCGAGGCGAAGATGCGCGATGACAAGTATGAAGTCGGGGATATTGTCCGCGAGGAGGTTCAGTCAAAGAGCTTCGGCCGGATCGCGACGCAAAATGCCAAAAACGTCATTCTCCAGAAGATCCGGGAGGAAGAGCGCAAGGTGATCTATGATCAGTTTCAGGGCAAGTCCAGAGACGTTGTGACCGGTATCGTCCAGCGCTACATCGGCAGAAATGTCAGCATCAATCTGGGCAAGGCAGATGCGCTTTTGAGTGAAAAAGAAATGATCCGCGGGGAGCACTTTGAGCCGACCCAGCGGGTAAAGGTATATATCCTTGATGTCAAGGCGACCTCCAAGGGACCGAAGATTCTGGTGTCCCGCACGCATCCGGAGCTGGTGAAGCGCCTGTTTGAGGAGGAGGTAGCGGAGGTCCGCGACGGAATCGTTGAGATCAAGAGTATTTCCAGAGAGGCGGGAAGCCGGACCAAGATGGCGGTCTGGTCCAAGGATCCGAATGTGGATGCCGTGGGTGCCTGTGTCGGCATGAACGGATCCCGTGTCAATGCAATCGTCGATATTTTAAACGGAGAGAAGATCGATATCATTAACTGGGATGAGAACTCGGCTCTCCTGATTCAGAATGCGTTAAGCCCTGCGAAGGTGATTTCCGTTATCGCGGACAGCGAGGAGAAGACCGCGAAGGTCATTGTCCCGGATTATCAGCTTTCGCTTGCCATCGGCAAAGAGGGACAGAATGCCCGCCTGGCTGCCCGGCTGACCGGATTTAAGATCGACATCAAGAGTGAATCTCAGGCGCGCGAGGCCGGGGATATCATCGATTATGATGATTACGAGGAGTACGATGAGGAAGAGTACGCCGACGGCTATGAAGGCGAGGAGGGCTACGATGATTACGACGATGAGTACGCGGATTCCTCCTATGATGAGTACGCGGACGAGGGAGAGTATGAAGAGTTTTCCGATTCCGAATATGAGGAGGGAGCGTATTCGGATGAGCCGTATGCGGACGAGGAGTATGCGAATGACGGATACGAAGACGAAGAATATACAGACGGAGACCGTGCAGATGAGTAAGAAAATTCCGATGCGCATGTGTATCGGTTGTCGGCAGATGCGGGAGAAGAGAGAGATGATCCGCGTGGTTCGTCAGCAGGACGGTACGTTTTTCATTGACAGAACCGGCAAAAAAAACGGCCGCGGCGCATATCTCTGTAAAAACCCGGATTGCCTGAATACAGCGGTGAAAAACCATGGGCTGGAGCGGTCATTCGGAATGAGCATACCGAAGGAGACCGTTGCGGATCTGAAAAAGGAGATGAGCGAGCTTGCCGAATGACAGAGTCCTGTCGGGCCTTTCCCTTGCCCAGAAAGCGGGGCAGATAGCCAGCGGAGAATTCGCCGCGGAGAAAGCGGTGAAGGAGGGGCGGGCATTTCTGGTGATTGTTGCCGGGGATGCTTCTGACAATACGAAAAAGAAGATAAAAAATATGACGGAATATCGCGGGATTCCCTGTTACACCTACGCGGACAGGGAGAATCTGGGGAGATGTATCGGCAGGGAATACCGGTCTATGGCGGCTGTGACACATTCCGGATTTGCGGATTCGATTGAGAAGCAGCTAAGAGTTATTTCACAACGGAACAGGGAGGAAGAAGAATGGCAAAAATGAGAGTGTATGAATTGGCAAAAGAATTGGATGTATCAAATAAGGAGATCATTGATTTCCTTTCCGGGCAGAAGATAGAGGCAAAGAGCCATTCCAGCTCGTTGGAGGATGATGCGGTTTCCGTTGTGAGAAATCATTTCCGGAAAAAGGAGGCTGCTCCGGCACCTGCGCCCGAGACCAAGTCCGAGGGGGAGGAGAAAAAGGAGAAGCCGAAGAAAAAGGCGACCATTTCCGCTGTCTACAACCCTCAGAACAGTAAAATGGGAGACCGGAGAGGCGGCAATCAGAGAAATCGCGGTAATCAGACTCGCGTGACCAATGAACAGCGTCCGACGGGGGAGCGCCCGCGCCGCCCTGCAGGGGAGCGCCCGATGCGCCCGGCGGGAGAACGCCCGATGCGCCCGGCGGGAGAGCGTCCGGTACGTCCTGCAGGGGAGCGCCCGATGCGTCCGGCAGGAGAACGTCCGATGCGCCCGGCAGGGGAGCGACCGGCACGCCCGGAAGGGGAACGCGTGACACGCCCGGCAGGAGAACGCCCGATGCGTCCGGCGGGAGAACGTCCGCAGCGCAGGGACGGCGACCGGCCGTCTTACCGCGGCGGAGATCGGCAGGGGAGCGATCGGCCTGCCGGTGACAGACCGTCCCGCAGATACAATGACAGGCCGGCAAGGCAGGAAGGAGAGAGAAATGGCCGCAATGACCAGGGCAGTTACAATAATCAAAAGGGCAGCCAAAATAGCCGCGGCCGTTTCGGTGATTCTCAAGGTAATCGAAACAATCGGCCGGACGGTTCGAATCGTTTCAAAGGCCAGGGAGGAAAGCCCGGACAGGGAGGCGCGCGGGTAAACCGCGATTCCGCCGGAGCAGCGATGGGCGATGCGCGGGGGAAGGATTCCCGGAACAACAACGCCAACGCGAACCGCAAGAAAAAACAGAATTACGACAAGAAGGATAAAAAGCAGGAGAATTTCGTCAATCTGGAGAAAAAGACGGGACACCGGAAACGGAACGCCATCCCGCAGGTTCCGGGCGAGAAAAAGACCGATGAGATCCGCAATATCATTCTGCCGGAGGTGATGACCATCCGAGAGCTTGCGGATATTATGAAGGTCCAGCCCTCCGACATTGTGAAAAAGCTGTTCCTGCAGGGCGTCATGATGACGGTCAACCAGGAAATCGATTACGAGAAGGCGGAGGAGATTGCGCTGGAGTTTAACTGCATCGCCGAGCCGGAAGAGAAGGTGGATGTCATCGCCGAGCTTCTGAAGGAAGAGGAGGAGGACGAGGCGGTTATGGTCACCCGTCCGCCGGTCGTGTGCGTGATGGGTCACGTCGACCACGGCAAGACCTCCCTTCTGGATGCAATCCGCAACACCCGTGTGATCGATCGGGAGGCCGGCGGCATTACACAGGCCATCGGTGCATCCGTTGTCACGATCAACGGACAGAAGATAACGTTCCTCGATACACCCGGACATGAGGCGTTTACCGCCATGCGTATGCGCGGCGCCAACTCCACGGACATCGCGATCCTCGTGGTGGCTGCGGACGACGGCGTGATGCCGCAGACCGTTGAGGCGATCAACCACGCGAAGGCCGCGGGCGTCGAAATCATTGTCGCGATCAACAAGATCGACAAAGAGGGCGCCAATGTAGAGCGCGTAAAGCAGGAGCTGACAGAGTATGAACTGGTCGCTGAGGACTGGGGCGGCAGCACGATCTGCGTGCCGGTATCCGCGCACACCGGGCAGGGGATTACGGAGCTGCTGGAGATGGTGCTGTTGAGCGCGGAGGTTCTGGAGCTGAAGACCAATCCGAAGCGAAACGCGAGAGGTCTTGTCATCGAGGCTGAGCTGGACAAAGGCCGCGGCGCAGTGGCGACCGTTCTGGTGCAGAAGGGCACCTTAAAGGTGGGACAGTGTATCGCTGCGGGCAGCAGCTACGGCAAGGTCCGCGCGATGATCGACGATACCGGAAAACGCGTGAAGGAAGCCGGCCCTTCAGTGCCGGTGGAGGTGCTGGGATTAAACAGCGTGCCGAACGCCGGGGAGGTCTTTGTGGTCTGTGATTCCGAGAAGGATGCGAGAAGCTTTGCCGAGACCTTCATGGAACAGGATAAGGTAAAGCTGGTCGCGGAGACCAAAGCGAGAATGTCGCTGGATGATCTGTTCTCCCAGATTCAGGCGGGCAGCTTAAAGGAGCTGAACCTGATTGTGAAGGCGGATGTCCAGGGCTCCGTGGAGGCGGTAAAGCAAAGCCTTGTCAAGCTGAGCAACGACGAGGTCGTTGTGAAGGTGATCCACGGGGCGGTCGGCGCCATCAACGAGTCGGATGTATCTCTGGCTGCGGCGTCCGGCGCCATTATCATCGGCTTCAATGTAAAGCCGGATCCCGTGGCTAAGTCCAGCGCGGAGCAGGAAAAGGTGGATATCCATCTCTACGATATCATTTATAAGGCGATCGAGGATGTAGAGGCAGCCATGAAGGGGATGCTGGATCCGGTCTACGAGGAGCAGGTCATCGGCCATGCGGAGATTCGTCAGATCTTTAAGGCGTCCGGCGTCGGAAACATTGCGGGATCCTATGTTCTGGACGGCGTGATGGAGCGCGGCTGCAAGGTTCGGGTTTCGCGCGAGGGTACGCAGATCTTTGAGGGTCAGCTTGCCTCCCTGAAACGGTTCAAGGATGATGTGAAGGAGGTTCGGACCGGGTTTGAGTGCGGACTTGTGATCGAGGGTTTCAACGATATCGCGGAGCTGGACATCGTGGAGGCCTATAAGATGGTGGAGGTTCCGCGAACCTGAGGCAAAGGGTAAGATAGATGAGAAAGAACAGTATTAAAAATATCCGCTTAAACGGGGAGGTCATGCGCGAGATCAGCATTATCATCCGCGATGAGATCAAGGATCCGCGCATCCACCCGATGACATCGGTGTCGGCGGTGGAAGTCGCCCCCGATTTGAAAACATGTAAAGTATATATCAGTGTTCTCGGCGATGAGAAAGCGCAGCAGGATACGATCGAGGGTCTGCGGAGTGCGGCGGGGTACGCGAGAAAATGCCTTGCCGCATCGCTCAACCTGCGAAACACGCCGGAGATTCGTTTTATTTTGGATCAGTCCATCGAGTACGGCATCCGTATGTCGAAGCGAATCGATGAGGTGCGCGCAGGAGATCGCCGGGATGACAGTGAGACAGAGGAATTGTGATGGGCAGGACTGATTTTGTATTTCTGGATGATTTTCTGAAGGACATTTCGACCGTGGCGATCGCCGGACATATTCGTCCGGACGGCGACTGTGTAGGCTCCTGTCTGGCTGTCTATAATTATATCTGTGACAATTACCCCGGGATACGGGCGGACCTCTATCTTGATCCGATCCCGGAGAAGTTTTCCTTTTTAGAAAATGCACAGAAAATACAGTCGGCGAAGAATGTCGGAACCGTTGCCCATGACCTGTTTATCGCACTGGACTGCGGCGACGGGGAGCGTCGCGGGGACGCGGCGCGCATTTTCGGCACGGCGAAAAAAACGCTTTGTATCGATCATCATCTGACAAACCGAAGCTTTGCGGACGTCAATGAGGTGCATCCGGAGGCGAGCTCCACCTCGGAGCTGGTTTATCTGGCCATGGATCCGGAGAGAGTTACGGAAAAGATCGCAGAATGCTTGTATCTGGGAATCGCTCATGATACGGGGATTTTTCAGTATTCTTGCACTTCGCCGCGGACGATGCGGATCGCGGGGGAGCTGATGGGGAAGGGGATTCCCTACTCCCGGATTGTCGATGAGACCTACTATATTCGCTCATATGCCCAGCAGAGAATCTGGGGAAAGGCGATGGCGGACAGCCGCCTTTATCTGGACGGAAAATGTATTTTTACCATGGTTTCCCGGAAGGATATGGAGGAGTTCGGCGTGACGCCCGCAGATCTGGACGGGATTGTCAGCGAGCTGCGGTCTACGACGGGGGTGGAGGTTTCCGTCTTTTTGTATGAGCTGGAGGACGGATACAAGATCAGCCTCCGGTCGGCTTCCTATGTCGATGTGGCACAGATTGCTGCGGAGTTCGGCGGGGGCGGGCATGCGCGGGCGGCCGGGGCGTCGTCCGGGAAAACGCCGGAGGAGATTCTTGGGATTTTGTTGGACAGAATCAGGATGCAGTTGTGAATCGGTAAATGTTTCAGAAATTTTTATGGACGGATGTCCCATGTGTCTCGCATATATTCGCAGGCAACCGGGGCAACGCTTCGACAAACTAAGTGTTAACTTTGACTAAGACGCTCAGGAGAGCCTTCGCGCCTAAGTCGACGTAAACACTGGATTTTGTCTCAGCTAAAAGCGCCCCTACAAAAGTTGCCTTCGAATATATGCGAGGCACCTGAGACATCCTGCGCAGACGGAATAAGGCGTATATGATTGTAGGGTTTTGAGTAAGCAACGAGATGTTTTGCGGATATAGATGTACAGGCGGAGATGAGATATGTATCAGGGCATCCTGAATGTATATAAAGAGGCGGGATACACCTCCTTCGATGTGGTTGCGAAGCTGCGAGGTATCTTAGGACAACGGAAGATCGGCCACACGGGGACGCTGGATCCGGCGGCGGAGGGCGTGCTTCCGGTCTGTCTGGGCAGTGCGACGAAGGTCTGCGATATGCTGACGGACCGGGACAAGACCTATCAGGCTGTGATGCTGCTGGGTGTTGAGACTGACACGCAGGATACGACGGGGCAGGTGCTTCGCCGGGGCTCTGCGGAGGATCTCACCGAAGCACAGGTGCGCGAGGCGATCGCCGGTTTCGTTGGGGAGATCGACCAGATCCCGCCCATGTATTCCGCTTTGAAGGTGGACGGGCAAAAGCTCTGTGATCTGGCGCGGAAAGGAAAGACGGTGGAGCGCAAACCGCGGCGGGTGACGATCTATGAGATTCTTGCGGAGGAGATTGCACTCCCGCGCGTGACAATGACGGTTCGGTGCTCGAAAGGAACGTACATCCGCACGCTCTGTCACGATATCGGGGAAAGGCTGGGCTGTCATGCCGCGCTGGAACGGCTGCTTCGCACGGAGGCGGCGGGATACCGGGTGAATGATTCGCTTCGCTTGGCAGAGATTGAAGCGCTTCGGGATGCGGGAACATTATCGGAGCGGATTCGTCCGGTGGAGGATGTGTTCCGGCAGTATTCGGCGGTGCAGACGGTCTCGCATGCAGATCGCTTTTTATATAACGGAAACGCCTTAAAACCGGAGAACCTGACAGGAGCGGCGGTGCAGACCGATACATGGGTCCGCATCCGTGACTCCGGAGGAAGGTTCTGTGCGATCTATCAGTATGTGGAAGAACGCGGCCTTTTTACCCCGGTGAAGATGTTTTTGGACAGCAGTGATGGGAGACAGATGATACTGTGAACTATATAAAAGATACTCTGGATTTTCATATAGAGGAGCCGTCGGCGGTTTCTCTCGGGAAGTTTGACGGCCTTCACCTCGGACATCAGTATCTGATCCGTGAGCTGGAGAAGGGACGGGAGCAGGGATATAAGAGTGTGATTTTTACATTTGACGTGCCGCCCCGCTCTTTGGAGGAGACAGACTGCAAGGTGCTTCTGACGAATCGGGAGAAGGAACAGATTTTCGACGACGCGGGCATTGACGCCGTGATCGAGTGTCCGTTCACGGAGACTCTCAAAAGCATGTCGCCTCGCGAATTTCTGAAGATGCTGACAGAAAAAATTCCGGTTCGGATGATCGTGGCGGGGACGGATTTCCGGTTTGGGAAAAACCGGAGCGGCGGTCCGGATGAGCTGAGACAATATGCGCAGGAGTTTGGATACCGCGCGGTGATTGTGGACAAGATACAGTATGAGGGCGAGGATATCAGCAGCACACGGATCCGAAGCTGCATTGCGGATGGCTGGATGGAGGAGGCAAACACACTTCTCGGTTATCCATATTTTTTGCGCGTCGCCGTGCTCCACGGCAATGAGATCGGCCGCAAACTCGGATTCCCGACGGTGAACCAGCGCCCGGAGGAGCAGAAGCTGCTCCCGCCGAACGGCGTCTATGTCTCGTCCGTGACGGTGGATGGAGAACGGTATTACGGACTCACGAACATCGGCCAAAAGCCGACCGTCGGAGGCGGATATCCCACCGGCGCGGAGACCTTCATTTTTGACTTTGACCGTGAAATTTACGGACAGGAGATACAGGTCGGGTTTCTCAAATACCTCCGTCCGGAGCGGAAATTTCCCTCCATGGAAGAACTGCAGCGACAGATCGAGGAGGACATGAAAGCTGCGCGGGGATATATTGGACGATTATAGGGTCAGGATGCGTCACAGGATATGGATATTATTTTCAGCAACTTTTGTAGGGGCGGTTTTAGCTGAGACGAAATCCAGCGCTTACGAAGACTTAGGCGCGAAGGCTTTCCTGAGCGTCTTAGTCGCAGTTAGCGATTAGTTTGTCGAAGCGTTGCCCCGGTTGCCGAAAATAATATCCATATCCTGTGACGCATCCGTCCAAAGATTCAAAATTTACCCGTTTACAAAGAACGTTTCTTATGCTATAGTATTCAGATGTGAGCAATTAGCCCATACTCGGTGTCCGGAGTCTCCGACCTGACACTTAGTAGCTCTTGAATTTTGGGCGATTATAAGATATAAGGAGGAAATCAAAATGATTTCAAAGGAAAAGAAAACAGCCATCATCGAGGAGTATGGCAGACAGCCGGGCGACACAGGTTCACCGGAGGTTCAGATCGCAATTCTGACAGCAAGAATCAAGGAGCTCACCGAGCATCTGAAGGTACATCCGAAGGATAAGCATTCCAGACGCGGTATGTACAAAATGGTCGGTCAGAGAAGAGGACTCCTTGACTATCTGAAGAAAAAAGATCTGGAGGGTTATCGTGAGCTGATCGCGAAGCTGGGCATCAGAAGGTAGACGAGGAGATAAGTATGAGCAAAACATTTTCAATGGAAGTGGGCGGACGTACCCTGAGCATTGATGTCGGGCGTGTCGCGGCCCAGGCAAACGGCGCGGCGCTGATGCACTATGGCGATACGGTTGTGCTGTCCACTGCGACGGCGTCGGATAAACCGCGCGACGGGATTGATTTCTTTCCCCTGAGCGTGGATTTCGAGGAAAAGATGTATGCTGCCGGCAAGATTCCCGGCGGCTTCAACAAGCGGGAGGGCAAGCCCTCCGAGAATGAGGTACTGACTGCCCGGGTAATCGACCGTCCCATGCGGCCACTCTTCCCGAAGGATTACCGCAATGACGTCACACTGAACAATCTGGTTTTAAGCGTTGACCCGGAGTGCCGTCCGGAGATCGTGGCGATGCTCGGCTCGGCGATTTCTACCTGCATTTCCGACATCCCGTTTGCGGGACCCTGCGCGATGACGCAGATCGGCATGCAGGACGGCGAGTTTATCGTGAATCCGTCACAGAAGGTCTGGGATGAGGGCGATCTGCAGCTAACGGTTGCATCCACCTCTGAGAAGGTCATCATGATCGAGGCGGGCGCGAACGAGATCAAAGAGGATAAGATGATCGAGGCCATCTACATGGCGCATGAGATCAACCTCAAGATCAACGCGTTTATTGAGGAGATCGTTGCGGAGGTCGGCAAGGAGAAGCACACCTACACAAGCTGTGCGATCCCGGAGGAGATGTTCGCGGCGATCCGTGAGATCGTTCCCCCGGAGGAGATGGAGGAAGCGGTCTTTACCGATGAGAAGCAGAAGCACGAGGAAAACATCCGCGCGATCACGGCAAAGCTGGAGGAGGCATTCGCGGACAACGAGGAGTGGCTCGCTGTGCTCGACGAGGCTGTCTACCAGTACCAGAAAAAGACCGTCCGCAAAATGATCTTAAAGGATCACAAGCGTCCGGACGGCCGCGCGATCACACAGATCCGCCCGCTGGCTGCGGAGGTTGACCTGATCCCCCGTGTCCATGGCTCCGCCATGTTTACCCGCGGACAGACACAGATCTGCACGATCACAACCCTTGCGCCGCTCTCCGAGATGCAGAGAGTGGACGGGCTGGATGAGAATATCACCAACAAGCGTTACATGCATCAGTATAATTTCCCGTCCTACTCGGTCGGCGAGACAAAGCCTTCCAGAGGACCGGGGCGCCGCGAGATCGGCCACGGGGCACTTGCGGAGAAGGCGTTGATTCCGGTGCTTCCCTCCGAGGAGGAGTTTCCCTACGCGATCCGCACGGTATCCGAGACCTTTGAGTCCAACGGTTCCACCTCGCAGGCGAGCATCTGCGCATCCACGATGTCCCTGATGGCAGCGGGTGTGCCGATCAAAAAGCCTGTGGCAGGTATTTCCTGCGGACTGGTGACCGGCGATACGGATGACGATTACATTGTGCTGACGGATATTCAGGGGTTGGAGGATTTCTTCGGCGACATGGACTTCAAGGTGGCCGGCACACATGACGGCATCACCGCGATTCAGATGGATATCAAGATTCACGGACTGACAAGACCCATCGTGGAGGAGGCTATTGCCCGGACAAGAGAGGCACGGCTGTACATTCTGGATGAGGTTATGGCGAAGGCGATTTCCGAGCCGCGTCCGACCGTCGGCAAGTACGCACCGAAGATCATTTCCATGCAGATCGACCCGCAGAAGATCGGCGATGTGGTCGGCCAGAGAGGCAAGACCATCAACGCGATCATCGATGAGACCGGCGTGAAGATTGATATCAACGATGACGGCGTCGTCTCCATCTGCGGCACGGATCCGGAGATGATGGAGAAGGCCCGCCGCTATGTGGAGATCATTGTCACCGACTTTGAGGCCGGACAGGTTCTCACCGGAAAGGTTGTCAGCATCAAGGAATTCGGCGCGTTCATCGAGTTCGCACCCGGAAAAGAGGGAATGGTCCACATTTCCAAGATCGCGAAACAGCGGATCAACCGTGTGGAGGATGTCCTGACACTGGGCGATAAGGTCACGGTGGTATGCCTCGGCAAAGACCGGATGGGCCGCATCAGCTTCAGCATGAAGGATGTCAAAAACAATCAGAAATAAAATGTCTTTCTATGAGAAACCGTCGCATGTACCGTGCAGCGGTTTTTTCATATATTAAGATATGGAACGAATTTTAAAAGAGATATATGCGGACTACGCCTATGAGCGCGGAATCTTCGGGCAGGGCGTCGGGGTGGCGGTTTTGGACACCGGCATCGCCGCACATCCGGATCTCACAGGCAGGGTCGCGCATTTCTCAGATTATGTAAATCAAAAAACCGAGCCATACGACGACAACGGGCACGGCACCCATATCAGCGGAATCATCGGGGCGAAAAGCAAGGGGAACTTTCACGGCGTGGCGCCGGACTGCAGACTGTATTCCTGTAAGGTTCTGGATCACAGGGGAAACGGGAAGATTGAGGATACCTGCCGGGCGATCGGGGATATCGCGGAGCAAAACCGGAAGCACCGCGGTACCGTGCGCATTATCAACGTCTCCGTCGGAATGACGGATGCGGTCGGTCCGAAGCTGCAGAGACAGCTTCTGGAGTCCGTTGAGGGCGCATGGGACAGTGGGATTGTAGTCATCGCCGCGGCGGGGAACAACGGACCGGGGGAGCATACGATCACCAGCCCGGGCGTCTCGCGGAAGATCATTACCGTCGGCAGCATTGATGATACATGGAATTCGCCCGGAGGAAAGGGCTATTCCGGGCAGGGGCCGACGGAGAAGTGTGTCGTCAAGCCGAAGATCCTGATGCCGGGAACCAATATCTTAAGCTGCGCTAACCGCAGGAGCGGCTACACGAGAAAGAGCGGAACATCCATGGCGGTGCCCGTCCTCTCCGGGGTGATTGCGCTGCTGCTTTGCGCTTATCCGTCCCTGACGCCGAACGAGGTGAAAATGCGGCTGTTCTCCTCGGCGCGGCAGGTCGGGGAGCGGAAGAGCTGGGGGACGGTCCGGATGGATGG